>NC_019964.1:3000000-3223876 GCF_000328525.1 Halovivax ruber XH-70 | reverse complement strand
GACCGTGACCGAACGCAACGACGTTCAGTACACTGCCGATACGGAATAGGTGAATACCCTCGCTCGCGGAACCTTTTCCTGTAGAAGGGTTTCAGGTGGAGTCTGCCGTATCGTCCAGGTGAAATCGTCGCGTCGGTTCGCCCTCGAACGGCGGCCCCGCTCCGACGTCTTCGAACCCGACGGCCTCTAGCCGTTCGCGCTGGCGTTCGTTTCCGATGGGGACCACGGCTTCGACTGGCATCGCTTCTGCCCGCGCGAACGAGATCGGTTCCTCCAGGAGGCGCCGACAGGCCTGATCCGATCCGCGGACGTTCGTCACGAAGACGGTGTCGGCGTCGGCGTCGAAACTGACGAAGCCGAGGATGTCGGGTTCCTCGTCAATCCCGGGCCGAGCGTCCGTCGGCGATTCGTCCGCCGACAGGGTGTCTTCGCCGGACGAGGCCGATCGATCGTCGGTCGACGGCACGGCGACGCGAACGGTCCGGGTGTGGAGCTGGGACATGAGGACGTCCGTCGGGGCGTCTGCGAGCGCGGCAAGGGCCGCTGCGTCGGCTTCTCTGGCGTCTCGGACGTTCATTTGCCGACCCCTACGGAAGCCAGCGTGAAAGATGTCCCTCCCGAACCCGACCGGCCCGTCGAACGGATGCGGTCGCCCCGAGACCGAGGGTCACGACGCGGCCGTCCGCTGCTCGTCGGTGGCACTCTCGGGGAGTGGGTAAGATTCCGTCCGAGGGACAGGGTTATCACCAGTCTTCCCAAACTGGCATCCATGTCGAATCGGGTCTCGAACGGGTTGGATCGGACGGCTATCGGGGTGATTTCGTGCGCGTCGTAGCGAAGTTCGGCGGGACGAGTCTCGGCAGCGGTGATCGGATCGCCAGAGCGGCCGACTCGATCGAGGCGGCAGTCGCCAACGGCCACGAGATCGCCGTCGTCGCGAGTGCCATGGGATCGACGACCGACGAGCTCATCGACGACATCACGTTCCAGGCGTCGGATGCCGACCGTGCGGAGATCGTCAGCATGGGCGAACGGACGTCGGTCCGGATGGTGAAAGCGGCACTGACGGCACGGGGCGTCGATGCGACGTTCGTCGAACCCGGCGATCCCGAGTGGCCGGTCGTGACCGACGAGTACGGCGAGGTCGACGTCTCGGCCACGCAAGAACGGACCGAAGCGCTCGTCTCGACGCTCGACGAGACGGTCCCGGTGATCACTGGGTTCCTGGCCGAAGGGCCCGATGGAGCCGTCTCCACGCTCGGACGGGGTGGATCGGACACGACCGCGGTCATGCTCGGGTCGTACATGGACGCAGACGAGGTCGTCATCGTGACCGACGTCGAGGGCGTCATGACGGGCGACCCACACGCCGTCGAGGGGGCACGTAACGTCGGCGAAATCTCCGTCGACGAACTTCGAAACCTCTCGTTTCGCGGGGCCGAGGTCGTGGCACCGTCGGCCCTTTCCTACAAGGACGAGGCCCTCGACGTCCGCGTCGTTCACTACCAGCACGGCGATCTGTTGACCGGCGGCACGACGATCGAGGGAACCTTCGAGAACCTCATCGACCTCCGCGAGCGCCCGCTGGCCTGCCTCACCGTCGCCGGCCGGTCCATCCGCAACGAATCCGGCGTCTTTCAGTCGCTCGCGGGTGCGCTCGGCGATGCCGACATCAACATCGACGTCGCTGCGAGCGGCCTCGACAGCATCACCCTGTACGTGGACGCCGAGGAGGCCGGGCGAGCGGAGAACATCCTCCACCAGCAGGTCATCGAACGGCCGGAGGTCGCCTCTGTCACGGTGGACGAGCCGCTCGCCATCATCCGCCTCACGGGCGGCGAACTTCCGACGCAGCCGGGAGTCATCCACGAGATCGTCGACCCCTTCGCCGAGGAGCGCATCCAGATTCACGACCTCGTCACGTCGGCCACCAGCGTTGCCATCGTCGTCGCCTGGTCGGATCGCGAACGCAGTCTCGAACTCGTCCAGGATCTCTTCTGAACGCGGAAACGTCACGTTGCCCGCCTTTCGTCACGGTCAGCCGTCGAACGAATCACGGTAATCGGCGCGTAACGAAGCAGGTATTTGGTGGCTCGTCGGATATGACCGACGACGTACCCGTCACCGAACTATTCGAAGACGTCGAGGCCGACCCGGACGCGATCATCGCCGCCTACGGCGCCGACTCTCCCGAGGACCTCGTCGACGGGCCGGGCGAGCACGATCCACACCCCGATCCGGTTCTCGACGGTGACGTCGACGGGGCCGCCGAGCGACTCTCCGAACTCGCCGACCTGACGCTCGACTCGACCAGCGACGGTCACGGCCCCCGCGACGACCCCACGGACTCCGCCACCGAGACTGACCCGTCAATTGGAACGACCACTCAGACCGATACCGACACAGACGGCCCGCGATACACCGCCGATTCGGTCGGTGGCGGCGTGACGGTCGACGTCCTCCCGGGAGACGGCGAGAGCCTCGGGGAGTTCCTCGGACTCGACGACACTCAGGAGGCGTCGACGGCGACGGACCGCGAACCCGTCCTCGTCGGACCCGAGCCGGCGGCGACCCGGGTCTCGAACGAATCGTTCGGGCCGGCGGCCCACCCTCCAACCGCCGACGGCCCTGGCGCGGGACCGTCGACGTGGCAACGAGCCGGGAATCGACCGGATCCCACACAGATCGACGCGGACGCGGCCACCGAACGGGAGACCGAGCTCGCCTCGTCGGTGTTCGAGTGGGTCTCCTGAGGCGCGGTGTGACACCGCTCGGTGGACAAATCGAGGGTCCGGAAACATGCTGATCGAACGGCCAGGAGAACATTCTACGCTGCAGTCGGGCTTCGAACGGCGCCGAGCGGTACTGGCATCGCGCGGCTGAACACCTTGCTTACCTGCCGACGACCGTCCGTGCGCGGTCGGTCACCGACTGCGTGGACGATTCCTCTCGACCGCCGAGGTACTCCTGAACGACTGCGGGGATAGCCGGGCCATCGGTGCCCTCGCCGCTGATCCAGTCGGGAACCATCGATTCCAGTTCCTCGCGGCGCTGGTCACGCATCGTGGCGTAGCGACGGAGAACGAGGCCCACACCGATGAAGAGCGCGGCGTCTCTGAGTTCGTGGCGGAAGCGCGTCGAATCGTCCCTGAGAGCGATGGCCTTGACGAGCGAGACGCCACCGATGGCGAGGTAGACGAGGCTCGTGCGGCGGGGGTTGCCGGTGAGTAGCTGTTTGGGGGTCATCCAGCCACGTCCTACCACGTCACCCGTGATAGCCGTTCGGTCACGTTCACCCAGGCGAGAATGTGTGACCGCCGTCGACCACGCCGAACCGCTATTCGCCGCGAGCGAGTCGCGATCCGATCCGGGTGGGGAGACCGGTCTCCGCGACGCCGTCCTGGACGCGTTCGATATCGTACTCGACCCGGTGGGTCTCGACGGTCATCGCGTCGAGATCACAGATGGCGTAGGCCGCTCGCGGGTCGCCGTCGCGGGGCTGGCCGACACTCCCTGGATTGACGACGATTCCGTCGGCGAACCGCTCGGCGTGCTGGACGTGCGTATGTCCCATGACGAGGACGTCCTCGTCCGTTAACATTCCCGACGAAAACTCCTCGGGGTAGGTGTAGCGATCGGGATCGTCCGGGTGGCCGTGGACGATCTTCAGCCGGCCGTCGAACAGCGTTCGTTCGTCCGGAAGCGACGCGAGCCACTCGCGCTGGTCCTCGTCGAGAACCGCAAGCGCGTGGTCGACACCGGCAGCCGCCATATCGTTGAACTGAAACCCGGTTTCCGTGACGACGGCCCGATCGTGGTTTCCCATCACGGTCGGGACCTCTCGCTCGCACAACGCGTCGACACAGTCGCCAGGCCAGGGATTGTAGCCGACGACGTCGCCGGCGCAGACGAGCGCATCCACAGCCGGGAGATCCGCGAGTACCGCCTCCAGCGCGACTCGATTCCCGTGAACGTCAGAGATGAGACCGATCTGCATTGGCTGAGCGGACGGGTGCCAGCCGTATGTGTGTTTTTGCCCGCGGCGGTGGCGTCGCCGCAGAATGTCGAGCCTCGAACGACGCCGTCAGTCGGTCCCGTTCTCGATCGCCGTCTCGAACCCGTCGTCGTCCCGCGTCACGCCCGCAGCGCAGACGGCGTGCTCGAAGTCGAGGTCGTACGCGGTCGCCGCGGCCGCCTCGGCGTCGGTCGCGTCGAACTCGAACGCGCCCGGTGTGTCCCGTTCGTAGGTGGCGACCAGCGTGGGTTCGTCGACACGCTCGACGAGGAGGGCGTCGCGACGGACGGTCGCGATGGTGGCCTCGCCGTCGGCGTCGAGCACCCCCGCGATTCGCGGGGTATCGTAGTCGTCCTTCTCGAAGTCGAGCGCCAGCAGTGCCGTCGCCAGTGCGTCGCGAGCGGGGTAGCCCAGTTCGAGCTTCTCCGCGATCGGATCGACGTGCGAGCCGTTGCCGATCGCTGCCGCCTCGCCACGCGGCGTCTCCACCGTGCGCAGGCAGTTGTAGGCCACGTACGGATTGTCCGTCTCCGGCGCGTCGGGCGTCGGCCCGACGGTCAGGGTGGTATCCTCGTCGCTCCGATCCGTGATCTGGCGATTCGGGAACGAGCGCGACGACACGCGATAGGCGGCCGTCTCGGGACCGACGACGACGAAGCGTCCGACGTACATACGCGTGCCTGCACGGCAAGCGGGTAAGTTGGTGTCGATTGCCAACTGGCGTCCACTCGTTGATCGGCACGGAGAAATCGGAAATTTCGGAACCCGGCGCGTAGCGACTATTATTTATTCCGTGCAATAAATAATCGATGACAACGACGGTCTCCGAGTGCATCGACGCTCTCCAGCGCGCTGCCGCGGAACTTGGCGAGTCGCCGACGAAAGCGCAGTACGAAGCGTTGGGATTCACCCCGGCGTCGGCAACGATCATTCGGATTATTGGTAGCTGGAACGAGGCAAAGGTGAAGGCGAATCTCGAAACGTATTACTCTCGCGGTCCCAGGGTCAGTCCAAAACCGGACGATATTGACCTTCCTGACGACCGTGACTGGTCCTCGTTGTCAGTCGATCAGCGGTGGCATTATCGAAATCGAGAGTGGAACACGAAACGGACATTGCGTCGACGAACCCGTTTACGAGAATGGGTCAGAGACCAACGCCAGCAGCGAGGCTGTACCCGGTGTGGCATGAACGATCCCGGGTGTCTCGATTTTCACCATCGAAAAGACGAATCGAAGCGGATGAACGTGGGGGAGATGGTTACGTACGGGTACGGAAAAGACGCACTTCGTGAGGAGATTGCGAAGTGCGACGTCCTCTGTGCAAATTGCCACCGACTGCTACATCATCAGGAACCGTCGTGCGACCTCCGACGGTGGACAGTGACGCAAAAACGGAAGAGCGGCGGCTGTACCCGCTGCAGTGAAGAGCGGGCGGCGTGCCTCGATTACCATCACACGGGTGAGGACAAATCGATGAGTGTCTCGCAACTCGTTGCCAACAACAGGCCAAAGGGAGAGGTACGCCGTGAGATGAAAAAGTGCGTTATCCTCTGTGCGAACTGCCACCGGAGAGAACACTACCATCCTTCGGATACGGCTTTACAAGCCGATCGACACTAACACGATTGGCTGGGTATAGATCGAAACCACTATACCTCAAACCGCATTACGGCTGTGTACAGTCCATTAGGGTAGCGGCCAATCCTTCGAGCTTCTGGGGCTCGAGACCCTGGTTCGAATCCAGGATGGACTACTTCTAATTCCTCTCATCAATGGTTAACCAGGGACTTGAAAAGGTTTGAAGAGTCTATACCGTAGAATGGATAACACATTTTTATGGTAAATTTGGAGCCGTGTAATTTTTTCTTCACAACCTACTATCCGCTATATGTGATGGAATCATCAAACGGATAGGCCACAGTCTTATACCGTGCAATACCATATTATGGTAATAGCAAAGATGAATAGGAGAAAAATCATCCAAGGATTGGCTACTGGTGGTATATTGATTACAACTGGATGTGCATTATCAAACAATAGTGATAATAATACTGCATCACCTCCGTTACAACGAATACGGATCGTAAATCTCCATGATGATAATGTAAGGATATCGGTTGAAATAAGGGGCGAGGAGAAAAAACTGGACTTTTCTAACACAGTTGATCCAATATCCGATGGAATATCGGAGGAATGGGTGGTTAAGCCAAGAGGCATCGACAACGCATTCGATTATTCTTATATAATCAGAATAGAAAATGGGGATACTTCTACGGTTTCTTCGCAAACTTTATCAAAAATGTTTGAGGCCATGGATGACGGTTGCCTTGAACTTACATGGCTTATTCGAGAACCATCCGACGATATTGGTGCGTTTCCTCAAATCATAAACCAATGTGCTGATTGAAAGACTATTTGAAAAATAACACATACGTAATTTTGCAAATCCAATGGCTATTGACCTCTGGAGCTTTTAATTAAAATATCTCTATATTATAGAACACAACAGGAAAAACAGTAGATTTTTTATCTGGGGTAGTTATGGTAAAATGCAATGTCTGGTAATAGGCGAAAATTCATTCGAAACGCTGTCGGCTCCACCTTCGGAATTGCAACGCTTGGGAGTATTCCACCCTTGTCGGCCGTTGAACAGCGCCTCTGGAAAGAAAAACTAGTGGACATTCAGTCACCAATTGATTCTAAATCTAAAAGTGATCACGACATTGATCGCGGGAAGGCCATCCATACCCCGAAGCACGTATTTGGGACTAGTAATGTTCGATTGTTAGAGGTTTTTAAGACGGATACTTATGGGTGGGAGGCATATCTTGGACTTACCGGATGTGGCCAAAGCCTTAGGGGAGAGGATGATACGTGGAAAACTGACGACATTAAGAGCAATTCGTTTGATGTAATAAATGGCGACGATGCGTACTACCCTCCATCAATTGATGCAGGTTATAGGGGATTTACCCCGACGGGCTCAGAATCTGATATAACCTTGCCGGACTGGGTCAACCCAGCATTTGATCTGACCGTTTCAACGATAGTAGCATTTGCAAGCTCGAACCCTTGGACAGGTGCGGGGACAGCAATTACCTTAAGTGCTCCTGACATCCTTGCTTCTCTTCAAGGAGAAGATGGAAGAAGCGCTATTGATGGCGGATACCGTGTGAAGAACGTATTCGATGGCTGGACCGATGTCCCGTCTGAAATGTCACATTACCAACGGATAAACCCCAGGTTTGGAGACGAACTTAAGCAGGGCTATGAATTAAATGTACTATCCCGTTTTACGGCTGATGGGCTAGGGTGGCCTGTGAACGACATTACTGCTGAAAATAAATTTTCGGTATTTATTTGGGAAGACGATGAAGATGGGGTAGTTGTACCCAGGAATCTCTCCTTAGAACAGAAGAGGGAATACGGCTATATCGAAGTCTCCGACGGTGAACCCGAAAACCCATCTGTTCGATCACAACCGGAGATCGTTCAGCGGGTACAGAGACTCTCTAAGAGTTTAGAAGATAGAGAATTGAAGTCAGTGATGTTGAACCCTCCATTGGGAATAAAATAGACCGGAAATAATACTTTTAAGTCGTTTGTGAGGCGCTTATAGCTGACTGAATAGGAAGCCGACATTCAATGTCAGATCCCGACGCCCTCGGCGAGTAGTTCGTGCGACCGTTTCGCGTCGTCGAAGTCGGGGATGGTGTGCTGGACGATGACGTCGTCGACGCCGACCCGATCGGTGAGTTGGGTGAGGACGGCGTCGATCGTCTCCGGGCTGCCGGAGATCGAGCGTGACCACTCGCCCTCGGGGAGCGGATCGGGCGTGTGGTCGGGGACGCCGCCGAGTTCGTCGATCGCCGTCTCGATCGAGGGGATGCCGTCGCCGATGGTCCCACGGGCCATGCGCTGGTAGACCGCCTCGGTCGGGGCGCGCAGGCGGGCGGCTTCCTCGTCCGTCTCGGCACAGACTGCGTTGATCGCGAGCATGCCTGCCGGCTCGTCGGGGCCGGCGCCGATCGGCGAGGGAGTGAACGCCTCGCGATAGGCGTCGAAGGCGGGTTCGGCGAACTGGGGGCGGATGAAACCAGCGAAGCAGTATCGGAGGCCGAGTTCGCCGGCGAGCCTTGCGCTAGAGGGTGACGACCCGAGCAACCAGGGCTCGGGGGTGTTTTCGGCCGATCGCGCGAGCTGCAGACCGCTGTAGGGATGGTCGTCGCCGAACTCGTCGAGCGCGTGTCGGAGCGTCTCCTGGACCTTCGCGCGGTGTTCGGAATCGGCTTCCTCGGGCGTCTTGGGACTCGAATCGTAGCCCATGGCGCGGTCGGCCGCTGGCGGCCCCGTCGCCCGGCCGAGTCCCATGTCGATCCGCCCGGGCGCCAGCGAGTCGAGGACGCTGAACGCCTCCGCGACCTTGTACGGCTGGTAGTAGTTGAGCAGGACCGTTCCCGACCCCAGCCGGATCGACTCGGTCTCCGCGGCGAGGTGGCCGAGCAGCACTTCCGGCGTGGTCCCGGCGATGTAGCCCGCCATCCCGTGGTGTTCGGCGACCCAGAACCGCTCGTAGCCGAGGTCCTCGCCGAGCTGGGCGAGTTCGACCGTCTGTTGGTAGGCTTCAGTCGCACTCGCACCCTCGGGAACGTGGGAGAGATCGACGATAGAGAGGTCCATACCGCAAACAGGGATCGAACGTTCAAACGGGTTGTCCATCCGGCAGCCCTGCCGGCGACCGACGAACTCGAGTGTCACCGATCGCTGCCGATTTCACGTCGAGTGAAATCCACACGACTACTCCGGATCTCCAGTTGAAACGAAGGGGGTTAGCAGGCTGGCCAGACTGTGAATCGTCGACGGTCGTTACTTCTCGACCGCCAGTAACGCGACGCGTTCGCAGACGAGTTGCTCGAGCGTCGCATTGGTGGCCGCTCGCTCCCGATCGCCGATGTCGAAGAAGTCACAGAGGGTCTCCTCGTCCGGGTTGCCGACGACGGAGGCCGGTTCGACGTCGAGCTCGTCACGAAGCTCGTCGGCGGCTGGCCCGTCGGCGCCGCCGGTGACGACGATCGCGGCGGGGCCAGTTCCCTCGTCGACGCCCATCTCGAGTGCCCGTTCGATCTGGCGGCGGCCGGCGGCGTACAGCAGGAGTTCGACGGCCGGGTCGCGGGCGATGGCGTCGTCGTTCGCGATCGCTCGTTCGGCGCTCTCGACGGCGCGTTCGAGGTGGGATTGCCCGGCGACGTACCGGGCGTCGACGGCCTGGATCGTGACGTCGTGTCGCTCCGCGATTCGGTCGATCGTTGCCAGAAACGCATCCAGGTCGTCGATCCGGAGCGTTCCCTCGACGATCGTCACGCCAGTTCCCGTCATCAGAAGTCACCCAGGCTGGACTGGTCCTCCGACTCGGGTGTCGTCGACGCGTCCGACCCGGCCTCGCTAGTCGAGCCAGAGCCGGCGTCGACTCCGGCGGCCCCGGGCGCGTCGCCTCCGTCTACCTGGATCGCCTCGACGCCGTCCATCGAGGGATCCTCGCGACCGGCGTTCTCGAGGATGTTCTCGGCCGTCTTTCGCCCTCGAAGGGCGCCGAGAACGATTCCCTTGTCCACGGTTCGTAAGTCGGCTGCCGACTCGACGCCGGCCTGGTAGAGCTGGCGAGCGCGCTTGCGACCGACGCCGCGGACGGAGACGAGTTCGAGCAACTCCTCGCGGACGCCGTGTTCGACCCGGGCGCGCGCCTCGCGGACGGCGACGCTCCAGTCCGAATCGATCTCCGCGGCGAGCGTCTCCGCGGCGCCCAGCAGCCACTCGGCGGTCTCGACCTTCCCGCGAAGGTCGCCGGGGCCGATGGAGTAGCGCTCGGTGAGGCGATCCTCGTCCATCTCGTCGGCCCAGTCCTTGAGGAGGGCGCCAGTCTTCAGCGCCGCCAGCCAGTCCTCGAAGCGGTTGTCCTCGTACTCGCTCGGGGCGTCGCCGAGCAGCTCGTCTTCCAGTTCGTAGTAGAGCTGGCCGTATTTGTCGTCCTCGCCCGAGCGCAAGTAGAGTTCGTACATGTTCGGCGTGCGGGCGATCAGCTGGTAGAGTCCCATCGCCGTCGGGCGGCTGCCGGCCGATTCGAGCCCGTGGACGATCTCCGCGGCGCTCATCGGATCGAGGTAGAGCCGCGAGACCGTGTGGCCCAGGTTCGTCGCCCGGAGGTCGACGTCCCGGTTGGCCTCCGTCGCGAGGTCGGCGGCAGACGTGAACGCGTCGTCGGCGGCATCCGCGTCGGCTCCGCTTCGTGACCCGCCGGCGGTTCCCCCCTCCCGTTCTACGAAATCGTTCCGTTCCAGATAGTCCAGCACGGTGTCGGTGACCGACTCCAGCCGCCCGCGTTCGTCCGTCTGACTCGCGTAGAGCGTCTCGTTCATGAACGAGAGGAGGCCGTCTCGCGTGCTGGCGAAGCCGGAGGCGATGGTCGCGAGGACGTGGGTTCGTAGCGCGGGTTCGGCCGCCAGTTTCGATCGGACGTCTTCGGCCTCGGCCCAGATGTAGCGGTCGAACAGATCGTCCTGTTCGTCGTGGCTCTTCGCGAGGAGGACGGCCTCGCCGTAGGGGTCGAGGCCGGGCCGACCCGCTCGGCCCATCATCTGGTGGACCTCGAGGACGTCGAGCGGGGTCATGCCGCCCGCGGTGGAGTCGAAGCGGCGCCAGTCACGGACGACGACGCGGCGGGCGGGCGTGTTCACGCCGGCGGCGAGCGTGGGCGTCGCACTGATGACCTTCAGCAACCGGTCGCGGAAGGCGTCCTCGACCAGTGATCGGTGTTCGCTGGCCAGGCCTGCGTGGTGGAAGGCGCCGCCCTTCTCGACGGCGGCCGCGAGGTCCGTGCTCGTCTCGCTGTCGCTGACGTCCCGGATGTCGTCGGCGAGCTCGTCGAGTGCCGCTTTCTCTTCGTCGTCGAGTTCCGGCGCGACGACGTTCGCGAGTCGGCGTGCCGCGGCCTCGGCGTTGCGCCGCGAGTTGACGAAGACGAGCGCGGAGGCATCCTCGGCGACGATGTCCCTGACGAGGGCGTCCTCCTGGCTCTCCGAGCCGTCGACGGGTACCTCGCGCTTGCTGCCGTCGTCGAAGCTGATCGCGTTCCCGTAGTGGACGCCCATCTGGAGGTCGATCGGGCGCCAGTCGGAGGCGACGAGTTCGGCGTCGAGCCAGTCGGCGATCTCGCCGGCGTTGCCCACCGTCGCGGAGAGCGCGACCACCTGAAGCGCGGGGTTGAGCGCGCGCAACTTCGCGAGGGTGACCTCCAGCGTCGGGCCACGATTTCTGTCGTCGATGAGGTGGACCTCGTCACTCACGACGCAGGTGAGGTCAGAGAGCCAGTCGGCGCCGTTTCGCACGAGCGAGTCGACCTTCTCGCTCGTCGCGACGACGATGTCGCGGGTGGCGAGCCAGTCGTCGGTGCTCTCGTAGTTGCCAGTCGTGACCCCCACGGAGACGCCGAACTCCTCGTAGGCCTCGAACTCGTCTTTCTTCTCGCTCGCGAGCGCCCGCAGCGGGACGATGTAGAGTGCCTTCCCGCCGCGTTCGATGGCCGAGAGCATCGAGAGGGCGGCGATCATGGTCTTCCCGCTCGCCGTCGGGACGGCCGCGACGAGACTGTCGCCGTCGGTGGCGCCGGCCTCGACCGCCTCCGCCTGTGGGGGATACAGCGACTCGATCCCCTCGTCCTGGAAGTGCGAGACGGCGCCGGGCGGGAGCCCCGACAGCTCCTCTAAATTCATTACCCGTGGTTGGGTCGTGCTCCGGTTTAAAGTGTCGTGTCGGGC
Source organism: Halovivax ruber XH-70 (assembly GCF_000328525.1). NCBI lineage: Archaea > Methanobacteriati > Methanobacteriota > Halobacteria > Halobacteriales > Natrialbaceae > Halovivax > Halovivax ruber. The sequence continues at coordinate 3,212,048 of NC_019964.1, read as the reverse complement.
GACGCGCGTCGGCGTTCGGCTGGGGGTCGATTGGATCGGTGGTTCAGTCGCCGTGGCTGGCCACCACAGGTGCCCACGACCGTCGCCGACAGGCCGATGGGGATGGGTGACCAATTGGGTCTATGGCCGATCCCGACCACGTCCTCGTCGTCGCGCTCGGGGACCCGGACGACGAAGACGCGCTGGCACACGCCCTCGAGACGTTCCCGGAGGCGGCGGTGACGCTCCTCTCCGTGGTCGCCCCGCTGGATCAATCCGTGAGCGAGGGCCGAATCCTGGAACGGAGTGAAACGCGCCTCACGGAGGCCCGCGATCGAGCCGACGGACTTCGAACGTCGGCCGCGGACCCGTCGCGGGTGACGGTCGAGACGCGTGAGGGGTCACCAGCGGACCTCGTTCCCACGTACGCCGACCGCCACGGAGTCGATCACGTCGTCGTTTCCGGGCACGACGTCAGCGGCATCGTTCGGCGACTCCTCGGTGACGGAATTCCGGAACTCATCGCGGAGCGAACCGGGGTACCGGTCACGATTCTGCAGTGAGGTCGGTGCCGGATCGAGGCCGGTCGGGCCCTGATTCAGGACTATCCACCAAGTCCGATCGCGAGCACCCGATAGAGCCCGTACCCGACGGCGATCGAGCTCCCCAGCGTTAACAGCCAGAACGAGACCGTGACGCCGATCTTGCGCCGGGAGACGCCGGCCGAGCCGGCTGCGAGGCCGCCGCCGATGACGCCCGAGAGGATGATGTTGTTGAGCGAGATCGGGATGCCGAGGAAGATCGCCAGCTGGGCGATGACGAATCCAGGAACGAGCGCGGCGATCGACCGGCGAACGCCGAGCTGGGCGTACTCTCTGGAGGTCGCTTGCAACAATCGTGGTGCAGCCATCCAGGCACCCGCGAGGATCCCTGCGGCGCCGAGTGCGAGCAGCGTGATCCCCGGCAATCCGAGCTCCACTCGGAACAGGTTCTCCAGGGGCCCGGTCGCCAGGCCGACCTGCGAACCGCCCGAGGAGAAGGCGACGATCCCGCCGAGGACCAGCAGGAAGGACCGGATCCCGCCTTGGATCGAGGCGAGGACTTTCCGACGCACCCAGTAGAACGCGATCGTACCGGCTGCGATCGTCACGAGGACGACTCCAAGGTCGACGCCGCCCACAAGCGAGGGACCGCCACCGAACTGCCGGGAGATGAGGCCGGCGAGGGTCCCCTGGTCGGCGGCGGGATCCGGGATGACGCCCAGCCGGATGTTGGCGATGATCGCCCCGACCAACCCCGCAAGCGCCGGAACGCCGACGGATTCGGGGATATCGTCCCGGCGCAGCGTGATCGCGGTCGCGTACGCCAGGCCGCCGGACATGATGGGAACGAACAGCCAGAAGGTCCCGAGTCGCTGGTAGGTCGCCATCGCCGGATCGCCGCCGAGCGAGAGGCCCACGCCGACCATCGCGCCTGTCGTCGCGAACGCCGCCGGGATCGGGTACCGCGTGTAGATGCCGATTCCCATGAACGTCGCCGCGGTGAGCAAGCCAGCGATGGCGGCCAGCGGGGTGATCGTCACGCCGTCGATGAGATCGGCCCCGATCGTCTCGGAGATACTCCCGCCCTGCATGAGCGCCCCTGCGGCGGCGAGTAGCCCGATGATGAACGCCGCCCGCATCGTCGAGATCGCGTTCGCTCCGATCGCGGGCGCGAACGGTGGCGAGTTGCTGTTCGCCCCGAGCACCCACGCCATCGACAGACAGGCCAGTACGGCGACCCCGATCAGGACGACGAACGACAGGGCGACCATTCCGTCTGTCGTCGTTTGCCGACCGGGCGGAAAAACGTTCCTTCGAGACACCCCGTGATCTCCCGTCGACACCACGCTGCTGGCCAGTCACTCGGCGAGGGGTCCATCGATCCGTTCCAGCAGTGCGCGATAAAACGGGCCGTCGTCGGTGGGAAACACCTCGTCGACGCGCCAGGGCGTCTCGGCCGTGGCTTCGCGGAGGCGATCCGGCGAACACAGCAGGAAGTGGAGTGACCGACTGATCGCGTCGAGACCGGCCCCCGTCGTCGCACGCTCGTATTCGAAGTGGAAGCACCGGTGGGCAATCCCCTCGCGCGGATCGGGTCGGTAGCCGAAGAAGTCGTCGCCGAGCTTCCTCGGATCGTAGTTGTCGACGAGCACGACTGCATCGTCGGTCGTGACGCGTGCGAACCGATCGAGGACGTCGGCGATGCCTGCGAGCGAGCCGCCGAGCCCGAGTTGCGTTCCCGAACAGTTGATCGCTCGGAACCGGTCCTGGTCGAACGGCAGGTCGAACATATCGCCGACGAGAACCTCTCGTGTCCCACGTTCGCGGGCGGTCGCCACGGCGCGCGAACTCACGTCGATACCGACTGCATCGACGTCCTGATCCCGAACCCATCGAACGTGCTGGCCGGTTCCACACCCGACATCGAGCACCGGTCCCCCGGAATCGGCCAGCCGCCGGAGCTGGGCGATTCGATCGTCCGCCCACTCTGCGGGGGGCGTAAAGTAGAATTCCTCGACGTTGCCGTCCTTCGTCTCGCGGCCGTCGCGGTAGCGAAGCGTTCCATCCCGCCCCTGCTGATAGTCCCACATCGCGAGCCCGAGTGCGTCCTCGCACGGTTTCGTAGTCGCTGCGGCGTCCGTGACCATAGGACCGACTCGATTCGCCGGGAACATAAAATCACGATGATATGTGGTTCCGACTAACATAGCACACGATTTGCCGGCCCAACCGGATTCTACGGCCCGTCGGCTCGAACGGATCCCGCCCATTCCCGCCAGCGCTATAGGCCGACCGTCCTAACGCTCGGCTATGAAAGTCGAGTTCGACGAGGACACCTGTATCGGGATGTACCAATGTGTCGCCGAGTGGAGCGAATTCGAGAAAGACAAGGATCGCGGAAAGGCCGTCCTCAAGGGCGCTGAGGAGGTCGAGGATGCCGTCTTCGTCCGCGAGGTTCCCGAAGACGCCGAACTCGACGCGAAGTTCGCAGCACGGGCCTGCCCCGTCGACGCGATCACGATCTACGACGACGATGGCGAGCAGTTGATTCCGTGACAGCAGCCCTCGGTATCTTCTACTCAGTTGGTCCGTTCTCGACTCCCTGCCCAGTCAGGCGATCTTCTCGTACTGCTCCGTGAGCTTCTCGGCGGCCTCGTCGAGCTGGTCGTGTTCGTCGTCGGTGAGGTCCCACTCGACGACTTCCTCGACGCCGTCGGACCCGAGTTTGCACGGGACGCCGAAGGCGGTGCCGTCGTGGCCGAACTCGCCGTCGAGTGTCACGCTGCAGGGCAGGACTTCGCCGGTGTCCCGCAGAATCGCCTCGACCGTGTGGGCGACGCCGGTCGCCGGGCCCCACTGGGTGGCCCCTTTCTTCTCGATGACGTTCATCGCGCTCTCCTGGAGTTCGCCGAGCAGTTCCTCCCGCTCGGTTTCGTCGAACGCGAGGTCTCGACCGTCCACGCGAACCTTCGAGAAGACGGGGACCTGGGCGTCGCCGTGTTCGCCGAGGATGGTCGCGTCGACGTTCTGGACGGGGGCGTCGTAGCGCTGGGCGATGACGTACCGGAAGCGGGCGGAGTCGAGCCGGCCGCCGAAGCCGATCACCTGCTGGCGGGCCCGGTCGCCGGTCTCGTAGAGGTGGCGATTGAGCAGGTCGACCGGGTTCGAGGTCGTGACGGTGACGAAGTCGTCGTTGTGCTCGGCGAGCGAGGCGCCGATGTCCTCCATGATCGGCGCGTTGTCGCCCGCGAGGTCGATCCGGGTCTGGCCGGGCGAGCGGGGAATCCCGGCGGTGATGACGACGACGTCAGACCCGGCCGTATCCGCGTAGGTCCCTTGCCGAACGGTCGTGTTCGAGTCGTAGGCCACGCCGTGGTTCGTGTCTGCGGCCTGACCGATCGTGACGTCCTCCTGATCGGGGATATCGACGAAGACGAGTTCGTCGACGACGTCGCGCAGTGCGAGATTGTAGCCTGCGGCGGCGCCGACCGTCCCGGCAGCGCCGACCACGCTAACTTTTGACATACCGGGTTCGTATACGTCTTCCTACTGGTTAAACCGTCGGGTCAACCCCGTCACCGGGTCACCCACCGAGTCGACTGCCGATCCGACTCCAATAGCTGAGTCAGCCGCGACCGTTCGCTGCCGACGACATCCCCTCCACGTCTGTCGAACGGCAATCCAGCCTCGCCGATAGTATCTCAGACGTGAATTTCAAATTGAACTGGGTGCATTCCGGGTACCAAACAGTCAAGGGCCCGGCCCGTCCTGTCTCTCTCATGCGCGTCAGTGTCATTGGCGGGGGTGAGATCACCGATGCAGAGTCGAAACTCGCCGAGCGAGTCGGCCGGGAACTGGGAACCCGGGGTCACGACGTCGTCTGTGGCGGTCTCGGCGGCACCATGTGGGCCGTCTGTCGCGGCGCGTCGGAGGCGGGCGGCCGCACCATCGGCATCCTCCCGACCAACTCGGTCGCCGACGCCAACCCCCACGTCGACGTCCCGATCGCGACCGGCATGGGTCACGCTCGCAACGCGCTCGTCCCGCTGAACGGCGACGCGGTGATCGCCCTCGCCGGGAGCACCGGCACCCTCTCCGAAATCGGGTTCGCCCACGTGTACGAGCGCCCGGTCGTCAGCCTCGGGGCCGCCGCGGTCCCAAGTCTCGACATGGAGACGGCGTCGACCCCCGAAGAGGCGGTCGAGTTCGTCGAATCCGCCGTCTCCGAGTAGCACACCCCGTCGTCACCGTCACCCTCATTTCACTGCCGGCGAACGGTCTCACATGGCAGCCACTGCGGATGTCCCCGATGGCTACGCGCTTCGACGGGATGTCCCAACTCCCGAGACGTTCCTCACTCTCCGCGAAGCCGCCGGCATGCCCCCGCGATCCCGCGACGGTGCAGAACGCGGCCTCCCGAACTCACTGTTCGGTGTCACCGTCGTCCACGAGCCGACGAACGAGCCGGTTGGCATGGGTCGCGTCGTCGGCGATGGCGGAACCGTCTACCAGATCTGCGACATGGCCGTCCACCCCGACCACCAGGGCCAGGGCCTGGGAACGGTGATCATGTCCGCGATCGACGAGTGGATCGCCGAGACGGCCCCGCCGAACGCCTACGTGAATCTCTTCGCCGACGTCGACGGTTTCTACGAGCGATTCGGCTTCGAAGCGACCCGTCCGGCGTCGAACGGGATGTTTCGACGGACGGAGTGACCCCTCGGGGACGGTCTGGCGCCCGGACACCGACGCCAGTCGCTGACGCGGGTCGTAGCCTTTTCGACGTTCCAGCCCCACTAGCCGTCCATGAGCGAGACGGAGGACGACGACGGCGGTATCGACAAGGAAGCCCTCCGGGAGGAACTGCGCGAGAAGTACGAGGAAGACGACACCGAGCGTGAGGCCACCCAGCGCATGAGCGACCTCCTGTTGAAGGGCGCGACGATGACGAACTCCCACTGTGACACCTGTGGCGACCCGCTCTTCCAGCAGAACGGCGCCACTTTCTGTCCGTCCTGTCATGGCGGTCCGGAGGGCGTCGAGGCGTCGGCGAACGGCGCCGCTGCCGGTGACGCTCCGCAGAACGGCACGCCCGACCGCCGCCCAGAACCGACGTCGCAGACACCGAACGACTCGGGAACGGCCGACGAGCCTCGCGAGCCGTCGTCGGTCGAACCGGAGCGCCAATCGTTCGACCCGCAGTCGTCGCCGACGAACCCGGACGCCGTCGACACACCGGATCCGTCGGAACTGGCCGATCCCGGCGCTGGTGCCACCGGTGGCCCGTCGACGCCGCCGAGACGCACGTCCGCACGGCCTGCCGACGGCGACGCGACCGACGCGGCGACCTCGCTACGGACGGCACTCGAACGCTTCGCACACGAGGCGGCGACGACCGACGACCCCCGATACGCCCGTGAGTGTCTCGAAGCCGCGAACGAGGCCGCAGAAACCCTCGAAACCCTCCAGCGGTAACCTCCTCACGCCCACGTGTCTCGGCAGGTGGCGAGCGTCTCGTCGATGAACGTCGAGAGGAACGACGCGACGTCCTGCGTTTCTTCGTCGATCCCTCGCTGGGTGGCGAGCGAGTCGAGGTGTGAGGCGGCGACGAACGCCCGGTAGGCGTCGGCTCGCTCGTCGAATCCGTCCGGAAGCGGGCGGACTGACTCGTAGGCCGCTCGGAACGTCGCCTCGGCGTCGTCCGGCCCCTCCCAGCCGGTCCCGTCGAACAGTGGGACGGCGGTTCGCCAGAAGTCCCACTCGGGACTGCCCGCCAGGGCGTGTTCGAAGTCGATGACACAGGTCGTATCGCCGCCGGTGACGGCGACGTGGTCCGGCGTGAACCAGCCGTGACAGAGTACGGCCTCGCCGCCGAGACAGTCGAATCGGGCGGCGTGATCCCGAAGGAACGCCCGCGTTTCGGCGACCGCGCTCTCGTATCCGGTGCCGGAGACGGTCCGTTCGTAGACGGCCAGCTGATCGTCGAGCGCGTCGCTCCACGTCGCGTCGTGGTCAGCGTCGACCCGCAGGCCGCTCTCCGGATCGGCGGGATCGCCGTCGATCGCCAGCAACCCCGGGCGGTCGAACGTCGCCTCGCCGTGGAGCGTCGCAAGCGTCCGTCCGGCAATCCGGAGCCAGTTCGTCTCGAGAGTCCGCTCGTCTTCCGGCGGTTCCGTCGGCGAATCTTCCCGGTAGGCCGCGAGAAACCAGTCTGCACCCACGTCGAATATCTCGGGAACCGGAATCGACGTCTCCCTCGCTACGTACCGGAGGACTCGTCCCTCGACACCGGCCGACCCGCGATCGTCCACGGACACCTTACAGACCGCCCGACGGTCGTCGACGTCGACCTCGTACACTTCGTGCGGCGGGACTGCGTGGAGGGACCGCACTGGCTCAACTCGATCGGCCGGCTGTCCGAGCACCGTCTCGATTCGCTCACCCGCTGGCAACTCTTCCATTGCACGATTCGGTACAATCAGAGGGGTACAAGCCCTGACGCTACCGTACACTCCTACCGGTAGACTGAAGGGTTCAAGTGCCCTAGTCCCGACCGAGAGTTTGTTTCTCGAGGTCGAACTCGCCCGTCGAGTGCTGTCTCTATCGGCGAAAAACCGTCTTCAGACGTGCGGAATCGACACTCTCAGGTGACAGAATCGCCTCGAGGCCCGACGATATCGACTTATCGACGGCCGAACCCGGGCCGTGGCGGTCGTTCGAAGACGAGCACGACCCAGGTAATGACCGTGACGGCGAGCAACGAGCCGGCGCTCCACCATCGGACGCTCACGAAGGGAAGCAACCGGACAATGCCGATGGCCGCTAGCCAAACCACCAGGTCGAAGAAGATGAACGAGCGAAGCGGGTGCGTCTCGTGGAATCGGCTGATCCAGTTCTTTCGCTTCTCGCGTTCGTCGGCGATACCCCGTCGATCGTCGGCCATGGGCATGTCGTGAGTACCCAATGTGGCGCCCGTGCCAAAACTGTCGCGCATCCGTGCTACTCGCGGATCGCGGCTCCACCGCTTGGACCGCTGCTCAGAACATCTGAGAACAGGTGAGCGCGGTATTCCGGCGATTCCGTCGCGGTCCTTTTTCATCGAAGGTTTTCGCGACGAGTTGCGGGCAACTGCCAGCACTCGCTCGCGCAAAAAGTTCGGCGGGAAACGTTCGGTTGCAAAAGGCCTATCGCTCTCCCCACCGACCTGTCACGTATGACCGACGTCGAGGTGGATTTCGGCGAGACCGGACTGGTCCCCGCGATCGCCCAGGATGCCGAGTCGGGTGAGGTGTTGATGCTCGCCTACGTCTCGCCCGAGGCCTTAGAGCGGACCCGCGAGACGGGGCTGGCCCACTACTACTCGCGTTCTCGCGACGAACTCTGGAAGAAGGGCGGTTCGAGCGGGCACGTCCAGCGCGTCGACGAGGTCCGGGTCGACTGTGACGCGGATGCGCTCCTCTACCTCGTCGACCAGGAGGGCGGCGCCTGTCACACCGGCCATCGCTCGTGCTTTTACCGCACCGCCGACGGCGACCACGTCGGCGAACGGGTGTTCGATCCGGAGGCCGTCTACGAGTAACCATGTCGAATCCTGTGCAATCCGGCAGCGATGGCACCGACGCTGCTGGACCGGACGCGACCGCCCGCGAGATCGACAGTGATGCGCTGGCCCAACTCGAGGCGGCGATCGACCGGGTCGAGTCGGTCCAGCATCGAATCGACGACGTCGGCGCGGACGAGGTCGAACGCGGTGCCGAGGCCTATCGTCGAGCACGGAAACTCCTCGAGAACAACGACGAGCGAGCGGTCGGGACGGGTCGCGAGGCCTTCGCGGCCTACGTTCAATTCGAGGCACAGTTCGACGATCTCGTCGACGGACTCGACGACGATCTCGCGGAACGGGCGGCGTTCGAGGACGCCTACGAGGCCATCGACAAGCGCCGCCTCTACGACGAGGACTTCGAGGCGGCGAAGGCGGCCCTCGACCCAGCCGAGCGCTACGTCTCGCTCCTCGACGAACGCGAGGCGGCGACGAGCGACCTCCACGAGGCTCGCAAAGCCGCCCATCGGCGCATCGACACCCTCGACGCCGAGATCGATCGGCACGACCGTCTCGTCGAACTCGCGTCGGTCGATCTCGACGTCCCGGTCGATCGCATTCGGGACCCGATCGAGACCTACAACCGGGCCGTCGAGGCCGCGGTCGACGCGCATCTGTCGACTGCCTCGGCCCGCGAGGTGTTTGCCTTCCTCGAACGGAGTCGCCTCTACCCGCTCGTGGACTTCGAGCGACCGCCTGCGGACCTCCGTGACTTCGTCGAGTCGAATCCGGCAGGCGAGTCGACCGTCTCACAGCTTCTCGAGTACGCAGCGTACTCGCGGTCGAAACTCGCCCATCACGTCGACGACCCCGATGAACTCAAGCGCCAGGTAGCCACCCAGCGAACCTACCTGCAGCGCCTCGACGCCGAACCGTTGACGATCCCGTGGCCGCCAGCCCCCGCCGAGACGCTGCGGTTTCAGGTGCGCGAACGCCGCCCGCTCGTCACCCGACTCGCGGCCACCGTGAGCGACGTCGAGACGGACCCGGCCGCCGCGCTCCAGGCAGTCGGGGACCTCGTCCACGATCCGGCGTACGACCGGCTCCAGACCGCCGCGACCGCCCGGACCGAACTGAGCGAGCGCGAACGCGAGCGCATCGAAGCCGGACAGGTCGCCGCCGATCTCGAGGCCCTTCGAGCCGAACGCACCGCGTTGCAGGACGCGCTAGAAACGGCCGACGACGTGACCTGATGCCGGTCGACGCGGACCCGTCGACTTTTACCCGTCCGACTGCGTAGCCTCGCTCGTGACTCAGCAGCTCCTCGTCCCGATGGACGATTCGGCGCTCGCTCGTTCCGCACTCGAGCACGCGCTCACTGCGTTCGACGAGGTCGCGGTGACCGTCGTCCACGTCGTCGACGACCTCGAAGTGGCCTACGGCGGCGGTGCGCCGGGCGTCGCCGACGGCGAACCGGATTTCTTCGCAGACGTTCGAACCATCGCCGACGAGCACGACGCCACCGTCGAGACGGCCGTAATCGAGGGCGCCCCTGCGGATGCGATCGTCGAGCACGTCCGCACCGAACCCGTAGACGGCATCGTCATGGGCAGCGAAGGCCGATCGGGCGTCTCGCGGGTCCTCCTCGGCAGCGTCGCCGAGGCCGTCGCGCGGCGGTCGCCGGTCCCGGTGACGATCGTCCCCGCCGACGATCGCGGTACTGGCGAGTCGTAGCGACAGGCCGTCGAGTGTCGTATGGCGCTGATCGGCTCCGCTCCGAAACCGCGGGGTCTTTGCCCATCTAGCGGGGACTGACGGCCGATGGACGACCGCGTCGGCACGACGCTGCACACCGGGATGCTCCTCTCGACGACGGCAGCGCTGGCCTGGCTCACGGGGCTCCCGATGCTCTTTCCCAGCCTCGGGCCATCGGCGTTCGTCCTCGCACTGTTCGAACGCGGCGAGTCGACGTCCCCGCGACGGGTGATCGGCGGGCACGCCGTCGGCGTCGCCGCCGGGCTCATCGCGTACACGCTTCTCGCTGGCGGTGCTGACATGACGACGGCAACGGCCCCGGGCTCGATTACGGGGTTGCGCCTCGGGGCGAGTGCTGTCTTCGCCACCACGCTCACTGCCGGGGGGATGCTCGCGACTGACACCCGTCATCCGCCGGCCTGTGCGACCACGCTCATCGTCTCGCTCGGCCTGCTCCCGACGGTCGGGGAGGGCGCGCTCATCCTCCTCGCGGTCGTCGTGCTCGTCGTCGCCCACCGCGTGCTCCTCGCGACGGATCGCCTCGGCAAAACGTACGCCGGATCCATCGGCTCGTAACGCCGCCTGAACGGCGGGTACCGCCGAACGGTACTGTAACGAGCCACAGCTACCAGTTGCGAATCGTCGTCCGCTCCGTTCGGTCAGCCTACGACTCCGTTACGCCTGCCCCGTAGCGGCCAGCAGTGCCTCGTGGACGTCCGTCACGAGTTCCTCGGCCCGGTCCCGGTCACGCGCCTCGGCGTAGATTCGCACGAGCGGCTCGGTTCCAGAGGGGCGAGCGAGCACCCAGGCGTCGCCGTAGTCGAGCCGGTAGCCGTCGCGGGAGGTCACCGACGCGTCGGCGTCCTCGGCGTAGGCGGCTGCGGCCTCGAGCATGGCGTCGCACTCGGCCGTTGACGCGTACTCGACGTTTCGGCGGACGTTGGCGTAGCCGTCGTACGGCGCGACGAGCTCGCTGGCGGGCGTCTCGGCGACGAGTTCGAGGAAGCGAGCTGCGATGTAGGCGCCGTCGCGGGCGAGCCGGTAGTCTGGGAAGAAGATCCCGCCGTTGCCCTCGCCGGCGATCGGGACGTGGCGTCCCTCGGCGTCGAGCTCGCGGATGCGCGTGATGATGTTCGTTGACCCGATCGGTGTGAGTTCCACGTCGGCTCCGACGTCGGTGGCGACGTCGACGAGTCGCTGGGAGACGTTCACGGCCGAGACGAGCGCGTCGTCCGCGTCGAGTTCCGCCGCGGCGAGGGCTGCGAAGGTTGCGTCGCCTTCTAAGTGGGTGCCGGTCTCGTCGAAGAAGATCGCCCGGTCGGCGTCGCCGTCGTGGGCGATGCCGACGTCGGCGTCGGCGGCGCGAACCAGTCGGCCGAGCTCGCCTAAGTTTTCCGCGACGGGTTCCGGATCGCGACCGGGGAAGTGCCCGTCGGGCTGGGCGTTGACGGTGACGACGTGACAGCCCAGCGCCCGGAACACGTCCGGGCTCGTCAGCGACCCGGCGCCGTGGCCGGGGTCTAACGCGACGGTGAGGTCGGCCGCGGCGATTCGCTCGCGGTCGACCGCCGCGAGGACGTCCTCGACGTACGCCTCTCTGGTGCCGTCGATCGCTCGCACCTGCCCGATCTCGTCCCAGGCGACGTCGGCGAAGTCCTCGGCGAGCAGCGTCTCCTCGATCGTCTCCAGTTCGGCGACCGAGAGTTCGACGCCGTCGGCGCCGATCAGCTTCACGCCGTTGTACTCGGGCGGGTTGTGCGAGGCCGTGACGACGATCGCCGGCACGCCTTCGCGCCCCGCGTAGGCCTGGACACCGGGCGTCGGGGCGATCCCGAGCCGATCGACGTCGGCACCGACGCTCGCTAGCCCGCTCGTCGCCGCGTCGACGAGCATCCGGCCGGTGTGGCGCGTATCGCGGCCGATCGCGACGCGCGGAGCGCCCCACGCCGTCCCGGCCGCCTTCGCGACGCGGAGCACGAACGCCGGTGTCAACTCCTCGTTCGCTACGCCGCGTGCACCACTCGACCCGAATACCTCCATCGAATCCCATTCCGACCGCCCACCTCAAAGACATTCCGAAGCGCTACGCCGTCGCCGTCGTCTCGGGCCCATCGACACGGGGTGATGCCAATCCTTTCTACGATCCGCGCCGAATCGGCTGGCATGCAGACGCTGACGGAGAAGCGGGTCTACGACGAACACGTCGGCGCGCGTTCGTGTCTCGTGGCGAGTGCAACCGGCCTCGTCGTCGTTCGAGTCACGGACACTGCCGTCGGCGAATTCTCGCTGGTCGATCGACGACCGGCTCGTGACGTGGCCGTCGAGCCGATCGCGACCGACGCGGGCGACGCCCGACACGCCGTCGCGGTCGCGACCGAGGACGACGTGCTCGTCGGGACTGTGGCGGGATCGACCGTCGCGACGAACGAGTCGGCGACCGAGACCGAACCGGCGACTGATCTCGAACGACCCGGCACGACCGCTAGCCCCGATCTTTCGACGTCGCTCTCGGACGCGCTCGAACCGACCGGATTCGGCCCCGCGACCTGCGTCGATGCTGGGCCCGAGACGATCGTCGCCGCCGCGCCGGACGGTGAACTCCGCTGTCTCGAGTACGCTGATGGGCAGCCGGCCGCCGACTCGTCGTGGACCGAGATTACTGCGCCGCGGGAGGCGGCCGCTGACGAGCCTGTCCAGCGTCCATCCGTCGCAGCGATCGACGCTCCGTACGTCGCGACTGACCGTGGCGTCTTCCGAATCCGAGACCGGACGCTCCAGGCCATCGGCCTCGACGAGGTCCGGGACGTCGCGTCCGACGGAGTGGTGCTGGCGGGGGCCGAGTCGGGACTGTACACGCTCGAGAGCGAGTGGCACTCGTTGCTCGACGACCCGGTCGATGCCGTCTCCGTCGTGAACCGCCCCAGCGGGTCCGCACCCATCCAATCGGCCGTTGGGTCCGGAACGGCACTCGTCGCACTCGAATTCGCGGAATCGGACGCAGCGCCGACCCGTCGGACACTCGCCACTGCGAACGACCCGATCGTCGATCTGACGGCTGGGCCGGCCGGCCCCGTCTATGCGATCACCGATGCTGGGACACTCATCGCCGCCGACCGTACGGACCACCGTCGTCACGTGCTAGGGGTTCGTGATCCGGCTGCGATCGCACTCGTCGACTAACGCGATTTACTGCGGTCTCCGTAACCGACTCGCCGAGAGGGACGACGCCGTTGGCCCGAAACAGTCGCACTTCCTACACATGTCTGACAAACAGTTATCCGCGACAGGTCGAAGAGTCACGTATGACACAGCGGACACGACGCCGATTCCTCGCCGTCGCCGGCGCACTCGGTGTGAGCGCGACGGCCGGCTGTCTCAGTGGTGACGAGAGCGACCCGGACGATGGAGCAGACGAGGGGTCAGACGACGGCTCGACCGACGACGGACCCGATGGCGACGCCAACTCGCCGGACGATTCCGGATCGACGGACGAGTCGTCGACCGTCGAGGGGACCCTCCTCGGGGATATCACGGTCGACAACTTGCACGACGCGACCCACACGGTCGACGTGCAGGTCGAGATCAACGGCTCGATGGAATCGTGGGTATCGAAGGAGATCGAAAGTCGCACCGGGAGCGTCGCGCTCGACCGGTCCTGGGACGCGGCCGGCGGCGAGTTCCGGGTCCGGGTCAGGCTCGACGGCACCGAGTTCGTCGAAGTCACCCCGGCGGACTGGAACAGCCCCGACTGCCTCTCGCTGATCGTCGTCATCGATCAGTCGGGAGCACTCCGCGTCGCTGGCGATACGACCAGCGGTTTCTGCGCCCAGTAGTCAGGTTCGCCTTCGGTCGTTCTCTCTCTCTCTCTCTCTCTCTCTCTCTCTCTCTCTCTCTCTCTCTCTCTCTCTCTCTCTTGCTATCGTGCTCCGCCGTCGACAACCGAAACCGGTTCGTAGCCGCCGCCAGTCGTCTCCGGTATGATCGTCAGTGGGTCTTCCTCGCAGTCGCTGGCCGCCACACTCGCTGCTGAGCTCGACGAACCGCTCGCCGCGGTGTCTATCGAACAGTTCCCCGACGGGGAGTTACTCGCCTCCGTGCCCGGTCTCGCGGACGCCGAGCGCGTCCCGGACCGCGTCGTGATCGTCGCGTCGACCGTCTCGAGCGACGCGCACGTGGAGCTCCTCCAGTTGCAAGACGCCGCCCAGGAGGCCGGCGTCGACGAGATCGTCACCGTCGTCCCCTACATGGGCTACGCCCGTCAGGACGCCTCGTTCGAAGCCGGCCAGCCGATCTCCGCCCGGGCCGTCGCTCGGGCGCTCTCGACCGGTGCCGACCGGGTCGTCACCGCGAATCCCCACGAAGCCGCCGTCTGTGACTTCTTCGACCCGCCGGCGACGAACGTCGACGTCGCGCCGGCACTGGCCGAGCCGCTCCCGGACGACCTGACCGACCCCATCTTCCTCTCGCCCGACGCGGGCGCCGTCGACATCGCCGAGACCGTCCGTGACGCCTACGGGGCGGGTACGACCGACTATTTCGAGAAGACTCGCACGTCCGGGACCGAGGTCGAGATCGCACCGAGCGACGTCCGCGTCGCCGACCGGGACGTGGTCGTCGTCGACGACATCGTCGCCACCGGCGGGACGATGAGCGAGGCCATCGGCGTCCTCGACGCCCGCGGTGCCGCCCGCGTCTACGTCAGCTGTGTGCACCCGCTGCTCGCCGGCGCTGCCTACACGCGCCTCGCTCGCGCCGGCGTCGAGGCGATCTACGGCACCGACACCATCGAGGGGCCCGCCAGTGCGGTATCGGCCGCGCCGTGGCTCGCCGACGCGCTGGAGTGATTACTCGTCACCACATAGCCGAACATCCCCGATGCCGTCGTGTACGTCCTCTTCGCTCGCGAAAATTGGGTCCCTGTGTCGCAGGCCAGGTCGCTCACCCGTCTCCCAAGATGCCGCGCCGTCGAGCGACGAGCACGCTGCCAAGGGCGGCGACGAGCGCCGTCACGCCCGCGATAGCCGTCGTCGAGAGTGAGGTGAGCGCCGCTTCGGCCTCCGCGGCGTAGCCGGCGATTCGCCCCACACCGACCAGCGTCTGCCGATCACCGGCGCTCACCTGGTTCAGGCCGTTCTCGTGGAGCGTGAACGTGGCCTCGACCTGTGTCGACTCTCCGGGAGCGAGGTGAACGGTCTCCGTGGCGACGGTGCCACCGGGGGTCCGGATGGTCACCTCGCGCGTCGATGGCCGGTCCGGATGGCCGGTCACGACGGCCGTCGCGGTGACGTCGTCGCCGACGTCGACGCTGCGGTCCGAGACCGCGAGGTCGGTGACGGTCGCCGTGGCCGCCGCCTCGACGGTGACCGTTCGACGGTCGTCACCGACCTGCAATTCGTACGTTCCAGGCTCCGACGGCGTCCACGCGACCGTCTCGGTCGTTCGCACTCCGGCGTCCAGCTGGCCGGCGGTCGCATCGACGATCTCGCCGTCGACGGCGAGTGCGGCGTCGTAGTGCCCTGCCGTCGCGTCGACGTTCGTGACCGTGATCGGTATCGCCGCCGTCTCGCCAGGGACGAGTTCACCGGGTTCGTCGATGGAGCCGTCGCGATAGGGACCGGTGACGGCGATCGCCTCCTCGGCGAAGGCGGTGTCGAACGCGGTCGGTTCGACGGCGAACAGCGACCGATACGCCGACTCGGAGCGCGTGTCTGGGATCGTCTCGATTTCGACGACGCGTTCGGCCGTCGCCACAGCGTCGGGGCCGCCGACGTCCTCGACCGCCGCGTAGAATTCGGCCAGTTCGAGGGGTCGTTCCGCGGCGCCCACCCGCCTGAAGACTCCCTGCAGGCTGCGGTCGCCGTCGGTGGCGTGTCTGATCTCGCGGTCCATCGCCAGCAGTGCGAGCGGGCCGCGAGCGTAGGGTGTCTCCCTGTCGGCCCAGGTGCCGGGGTCGGCGAGGACACCCTGGTCGTAGGGATACCGGGAGCCTCGTTCGACGAACCGGCGGAACGCGTCGTACTCGACGTATCCGAGTTCGAGTGCCAGTGTCGCAGCGTAGTAATCGGCCTGACCCTCGACGAGCCACCGTGTGGCGGCCGTCGTGCCGTTTCCGACGCCCGCGAACGGCTGGCGCGAGTGGGTGTACTCGTGCAGCCAGACGTTCCCCGGCCGTTCGAGGTCGGCGTCGGCCCGGACCCACGCGTCACTGTCGCCGTACTGCAGGCCTGAGGCGCGCCAGTCGACCTCCCCAACGGGTGCCGCGACGACGAAGAACTCGTCGTTTCGTGCACCGACGTCTAACTCCTGGCCCGCTCCGTTCAGCGCCCCGAGGATGGCGTCCGGCGACTCGGCGAGATCGGCCGCCTCGGGGACCACCAGCCGGTGACGCTCGCCGTTGGCTTCGGAGACGAACTCCTCGACGGGCCCGAAGACGGCGATCGTCTCGCCGACGGCACCCTCGCCGTCGACGCTCGCCGTCCGCTCGACAGCAACCGAGTGGCCGCGTCGGTACTGCCAGCCGTAGGACAGCTGCGGAACCGCGACGATTCCCCACTCGCCGGTCTCGGCGAAGTCGAGGTCCTCGCCGCGCTGAGCGGTCGCCGTCGATCGATGGCCGCCCTCCCGGTACTGGCGATTCGCCTCGACCCCGAGCGTCACCGTCGGGTCCGCCGTTTCACCGTCCCACTCGAGCGTGTTCGAATCGATCTTCGTGAACCCGTCGGTCGCCTCGACCGCCGCTTCCGACGGCACGGAGAGCTCCAGGCGCGTGACAGCCTCGGGGATCGAAATCGTCGCTACCGCCCCGAACTCGCCCGGCTCGTCCGGCCGCTGGTGAAGCTCGACCGATTCGTCGATCGTCTCCCGCGTCGTTGCGGCGCTCGGGCGGGCCAGTTCCCGTTCGTTCACGACTGACAGGGCGTGAACTGACGGATCCGACGTTGCAAACGCGGCGGTCGATTGCTCGTCTCCCGGCGCGCTCGACGCCCCATCCGAAGCGCCCGCTGCGGGCCCGACGGCCATCGCGGGCAGCGACAGCACGAGAAGAAAGACGAATACGATCGACAGACAGTGTCGCATCTGAACGCGTTTCGGCGACGGACCAGCAAATCCCTTGTGGGCGTGCCGTGACGATCACCGAAGCACGGACGGCAGGTCAGCCAACGACGAGAGCGTGTACGTGGGTTCGACGCTGGTTCTCGGGGCGGGCTTCCCGTCGGAAATCCAGGCGGTGTCGATCCCGACCTCGGTCGCACCACGGACGTCCGTCTCGAGTGAATCACCGATTTTAAGGGCTCGTTCCGGTGTCCCGTCGAGTTCCGCGAGCGCCCGCTCGAACGGTTCTGCGGCCGGCTTGACGCGCTCGACGTCGCTGCCGAACAGCGTCACGTCGAACCGGTCGCGAAGCCCCACGGCCGCCAGTTTGGCCGCGTGGGTGCGCTCGGGCCCGTTCGTGACGAGCGCCGTTTCGTACGGATCGGCCGCGTGGAGTGCGGTTTTCGCTCCCGGTCGAAGGGACACCGCACGGGGGTCGAGCACCTCGTGATACGCCGCGGCTACTTCCTTCGCGTCGATCGATACGCCGGCGGCCGCCGCGGCGGTTTCGAACACGCGCCGATCGAAGCTGTCCGCGTCGAGATCGGTCGTTCCCGCGGCGACGGCCCGCTGGGCCAGCGACAGCGTCTCCGATCCACAGAACGGTTCGACGTCACAGTCGGCGCAGGCCTCCGCGAATACCGCCGACGCGCAGCGATCGTGCTCGATCAGCGTTCGATCGAGGTCGAATAGCACCACGTCGTACGGGCGGGAGTCGGGCGGTGCATCGTCACCGTTTCGCCTCGAATCCGTCTCGCTCATGACTTCTCCTCCCGATTCCACTCCTCGTCGAGTATCGCATACTGATCGACCCCCCGGTACTCGCCTCCGCACACGCGACACTCCCGTTTAGTCCCCTCGTGAACAAAGCCGAGCCGCTCGAGGAGGCGTCGAGACGCGTCGTTTTCGTCGAACACGTCGGCCTGAATCCGGTGCAGCCCCAGCTCCCGAACGGCGTAGTTACACAGCACGGAGACGGCTTCCGTCGCGTATCCCTCGCCGCGATAGTCCGGAAGGAGCCAGTAGCTGAGCGTCCCCGAGACGCGGTCGATGTCGAAGAGGGATACGGCCCCCACGATCGATCCGCGATCCGTCTCGTTCCAGTCGTCCGCCCCGTTCGAACCGCCATCGTCGCGAAGGCAGACGAGGAGGTTACAACTCGACTCGTCGTTCGTCACGGACTCGATGAACGATTCGGTTCGATTGGACGGCCACGGGGTATCGAATCCGAGTGCCTGCCGAAAGCCGGGTTCGTTTCTGACGTATCCGAGAACGCGGCGGTCCGTCTCGGCGTTCTCGACGACGCGGAACTCGATCCGTTCTCCTTCGAGGAAGACGTGTCCAGGCATCGTATCGTGTGCTCGAGATGGGTCGAACCTGCCATAGCGATTTGGAGAAATTTCCTTCTCCCGGAGGCGTTCCAAAACGGCTTACTGGTCGCGGTGGTCACAGTCGTTGTGACCCGTCGAAACGCTCCCGGGCCGGCGGACGACGGGCGAGATCGGGTGCCACCCGGGCGCGACGACTCGTTTCGCGGCCTCGCCAGCGAGCTCCGACTCGGACTCGTCGCGATCCTCGCCGCGAGCGACGCGCCGCTGTCGTATTCGACGATACTTGACCGATCCCCGGTCGACGACGGCGGCCGGTTGAACTACCACCTCCGCCAGCTCACGGGCACGTTCGTTCGGAAATCGAGCGCCGGCTACGAACTCACCCAGCAGGGGCGGTGGGCGCACAACCTCCTCGTCGCCGACGTGCTCAACGACGAGGTCGAACGCGACCCGGTCGTGATCGACTCCGTGTGCGGCCGCTGCGCCAATCCGACGGTCGAAATCAGCTACCGAGCGGGCGAAGGAGTCGTCGAGTGCCCCGCGTGCGAGCACGTCTTGAGCGCATTTGACTTCCCGCCGGGCCCGGCGGACTCCCTCTCCACGGCGGCGTTCGTCGCGGCCTACGCGAACCGAACCCGGGCCTACGTCGACCTCGCCGACGACGGCGTCTGTCCGTTCTGCGCCCACCGGATGACGTCGACCGTCGATTCGTGGGCCGAGCGCCGACCGGACGCTCCGTCGGTCAGGTTCGACTGCGCCGGCTGTGGCGCCACCGTGTACGCACCGGTGGGCCTCGTGCTGTCGACACGCCCTCGAATCGCCTCGACGCTGTTCGATCACGGGGCCGCCCTCGACACCACGCCGTTCTGGGAGTACGAGTGGGCCGTCTTCTCGGCGCCGACGGTCAGTCAGCAGGAACCGCTTCGCATCTCTCTCACGATCACCGTCGCCGACGTCGAGTGGCGAGTCGTCGTGAACGGCGACGCGTCGATCGTCGACTGTCAGCCCTCGATGTAGAAATCGTCGCGTCCGCCTAATCGGACGCTTCGGCGGTCGCGAGCGGTTCGATTGCCAGTTCCATCGAGACGCCCTCGACGTCCCAGGTCTCGCGGTGGCCGTCTGTCACCGTTCGGATTTCGTCGGCACGCACTTCCTCGCGGACGAGGTCCATACGTTCGTCGACCAGATCAGCGACGCGGTCGTCGCCCACGTCGAGTTCGAGGGCGATGCGCTGCTCGACGTCGAGATCGGCGTCCTTGCGCATCTCCTGAACGCGGCGGATGACCTCGCGGGCGTAGCCCTCGCTCTCGATGTCCGCGGTGAGCGAGGCGTCGACGTAGGCGACGCCGTGTTCGTCGCCCTCGATCGTGATCGTCGACCCAGCCACGTCGTCGGGCGTCTGGGTGACGAACGAGACCATCTCGTCGTCGAGGTCGACGTCCTCACCTACCGCGTCTGAAACGGCGTCCGCCAGCGCGTCGAGGTCCGGTTCCTCGATGCTGGCCTCGTTGAGCGCGTTCATGACCTGCCCCGCCTGGTCGCCGAACGCGGGGCCGAGAAGGCTCATGTCGGCCTCGGCGCTGTACTCGAGTTCGCCCCAGCGCTCGTCGGCGCCGAGCACCTCGATCTCGCGGGCGTTGAGTCGGTCGGCGAGCAGCGCTTCGTGTCGATCCACGGCCGTGGCGAGCCGTTCGTCGTTCGCCGCGACGACGACGCGCGGAACGGGCCAGCGTAGTTTGCGGCCGGCCTGCTGGCGGGCGTTGGCACCAGCCTCCTCGATCGCGCGCAGCAGCGAGACGTCGGTCTCGAGTTCTTCGTCTTCGAAGCGCCCGTCCGGCGTCGGCCAGTCTTCCATGTGGACCGTGTCGAAGCCGTCGTCGCCGGTGAGCGTGCCGTAGAGTTCCTCTGTGACGAACGGGGCGTACGGTGCGAGCAGGACGACGGTCTCGCGGAGGACGTGGTAGATCGTCGCGTAGGCGGCCGTCTTCGACGCGCTGTCGGCCTCTTCCCACATGCGTTCGCGAACGGCCTGGACGTAGAACCGGGAGACGTCCTCGACGACGAAGTCGATGAGCGCGTCGAGCGCCCGATCCTGTCGGTAGTCGTCGAAGTGGGTGGCCATCTCGGCCTTCGTCGACTGCAGCCGGGCCAGCACCCACTCGTCGACGAGTTCGAGGTCGTCAGCGACCGTCTCGAGGGTCACTCCGGCGGCTTCGCCGCCTCCGTCTCGTTGCGACGGAGTCGCAACGCCCGGCTCGAACCCGTCCAGGCGCATGTACGGCAGCGGGAAGCGGAACACGTTCCAGAGGGTCCGGAGGTGGCGTTCCATCGTCTCCATCCCGTCCCAGGAAAAGCGCATGTCGTCGCCCTGCGGGTTGTTCGACAGCAGGAACATGCGCATGACGTCACGGCCGTGCTTGTCGATGGCCTCGTGGGGGTCGACGAGGATGTCCTTGGATTTCGACATCGCCCGGCCGTCGGGCATCTGGGCGAACCCGTGCATGAGGACTTCCTTGTAGGGAATATCGCCGAGGGCGGTCGTCCCCATGCCGAGCTGGGACCAGAACCAGCCGCGCGTCTGGTCGTGGGCTTCCATGATGAGGTCGGCGGGCCACAGTTCATCGAAGTCGTCCTCGTTCGACGGGTAGCCGATCGTGCCCAGCGAAGCCACCGAGGAGTCGAACCAGACGTCGAAGACGTCCGGCACGCGGGTGTAGGTCGTTCCATCCTCGGTGATCGTCAGCTCGTCGACCGTGTCCTTGTGCAGGTCCACGGACTCGGGGTCGACGTCCTGGTCGACGCGCTCGGCGAGTTCCTCGCGGGTACCGACGACGATCATGTCGTCGGGATCGGCCCCATCGCTATCGGACGAGGAGTCGCCTTCAGGCGTCCAGACGGGCAGCGGGATCCCCCAGTAGCGCTGCCGGGAGACGTTCCAGTCGGGCGCCTCCTCGACGAAGTCCCGGAAGCGGTTGTCGCGGGCCCACTCGGGGTGCCACTTGCTGTCCTCGATGTTGTCGAGCAGTTCGTCCTTGACGTCGGTGATCGTGATGAACCACTGCTCGGTGACGATCTGGATGATGCCCGTATCACACCGCCAGCAGTGGCCGTAACTGTGCGAGATCGTCTCCGAGGCCAGCAACGAGCCGTTCGCCTCGAGGTCGGCGACGATGTCCTCGTTGGCGTCGCGGACGAACTGCCCTTCGTAGGCGCCGCCCTCCTCGGTGTAGACGCCGTCGCCGCCGACGGGACAGAAGATCGGGAAGTCGAGTTCGGTGCCGCGCTCGAAGTCTTCCTCCCCGTGGCCGGGTGCGGAGTGGACGAGGCCGGTCCCGTCGCCGTGCGTGTCGACGTAGTCCGCCGCGTAGACCTCACAGGCGCCGTCGAAGTCGGGGTGGGCTGGCACCTCGTCGGCCATCGGGTGCTCGTACGCCCAGCCGAGCAGGTCCGCGCCGGTCAGCTCCTCGACGACCTCGTAGTCGTCGTAGCGACCCGCCGAGAGGACGTCCTCGACTTTCGGTTCCGCGACGTAGAGGAGCTCTTCGTGGTCGCCGCTTTCGGCCCGAACCCCGACGTAGTCGCCCTTTTCGTCGACGGCGACGAACGTGTTCGCGGGGATGGTCCATGGCGTCGTCGTCCAGACGACGAGCTTACCGTCGCCGCTCGTGTCCGCTGGTGCGTCTCCCTCGCGGTCCGTTACGTCGAATTTCACGTAGACCGAGGGGTCCTCGACGTCGTCGTACTCGACCTCGTTGTTGGCGATCGCGGTCTCACAGCGGGGACACTGCGAGATGGAGCGGTGGCCCTTTTCGACGAGGTCGCGGTCGGCGGCCTGGGAAAAGCCCCACCAGGCGGCTTCCATGTACTCCGGCGAGACCGTCTTGTACGGGTCCTCCCAGTCCATCCAGACGCCGAAGTCCTGGAAGTCGGACTGGAGGCCTTCCAGTTGCTCGTCGGCGTACTCTTTGCAGGCTTCGATGAAGGCGTCCTCCCCGTAGGCTTCGATGTCCTTCTTGTTCTCGAAGCCGAGTTTCTCCTCGACCCGGGTCTCGATGGGCAGCCCGTGCATGTCGTAGCCCGGGCGGTCGGTGACGTCGTAGCCCTGCATCCGCAAAAAGCGGAGGTAGACGTCCTTCAGCGTCTTGTTCCACGTCGTGCCCATGTGCGCCGCGCCGGAGGTGTACGGCGGTCCGTCGACGAAGAAGAACCGCTCGCCGTCGGCCCGGTGGGCTTTCGTCTGCTCGTAGGCGTCGACCTCGTCCCAGTACTCGAAGACCGATTCTTCGAGTGTGTGGGGTTCGTACTGGTCGGCGACCTCGCCGAATCGACTCATACCGGATGGAATTGGCTCCGAGACTAAAGAGCAATCGGTGTGGCAGATTCACCTGTCAGACTTGATCGGCACATCATCCACTCTCGAACGACGAGAAACTATTATGGCTGGTGGCAAAAAAATCTCTCCAATGTCGTTCCCGGTCCGACGGTACCTGACGAACATCGGATGGGTCCTCACTACTCTCGCGGCGATCATCATCCTCACTGTCGCAACGACCGCGTTCACGGGGGGGAGTGATCCCTATGCAGTTCATATCCGCGGGATTTTCCGTGCTCGCGATCGCCGCGTTCGTCACGTACCTGCAGTCACTCGCCGAAGCGTAGGAAGGTGCAACGTCGGGCTGGGTACCTGCCAACCTCGCCGTTCACTCCGCGAACACGGCGCTCGCGCGAAGAACCAGCTTCTGGTAGCCGACGGCGTAAACGCCCGCGTACAGCAGGACGGTTCCGATCGCGGCGAGCCAGCCGGCGAGCATCAGGTCGCCAGCGCCCAGGTGCTGGAGACTGGCGTTCTCTGCGAGTGCGCCGACGATCGTCAGCCCGATGGCGAGAACGGTGTACACCGCGAGCGAGACGACCTCGGCGAGCAGTTCCGATCCAAGCAGCGTCATAGCGAGACCGTAGGGCTCGGTCGACATAGCCCTGACGCTCTGCCCGCGGGTCCGCGACGATCGAACGCGGCTAGATACGAAAGATTGGGAAGCCGACCCGACTGCGGGCTCTGGGGGTGTCTCTCCGTCGCCCGCGACGGAACTGGTTTCGAGCCCTACCGACTGAACAGCGCGCCTTTGAGCTGGCTGTACAGTGACCGTTCACTTCCCAGATCCACCAACCCACCGAGTTCGGCGTCCGAAATCGGCAACTCCGGCGCGAACTCGTGGCTGTAGCCGGGGATGTCCGCGTTGACGTCGAAGTACGCGGGGTAGCACTCGAAGTGTTGGTACTTGCCTGTGAAGCGGTACTGGCCCGGGCCGAGGACTTTGTACGCCGCGGGCGGTTCGAGCCCCATTCCGACGTAGCAATCGCGGATCTGACAGCGCAGATTGTATACGAGATAGTCCCGGAAGGGTTTCAGGTCGACGAACGGAGCAGGCGAAATCTCGATGCGGGCGTCCGAGTCGCGATCCGGCACCGGCGCTTCGTCGTGACGAACGGTCGTCCGCTCGCCCTTCGCGACGTAGTACTCGACGATGACGCCTGAGACGGCTTCAATATCATCTGATTCGTCGAGGTAGATCTCCTGTTCGTAGAGTACGGCACCATCGGGACCGATCTTGTCTGTCGGAAGTTCGTAGGGGCGCTCGGTGCCACCCGTGTCGACGTCGGGATCGTCTGCGTAGTGACTCAGACTCTGGGCGAACAGGTCGCCGAAGTAGTCGTCGAGTTCGTCGGCGGTGAGGGCAGCCAGTGCGTCGCGGACGGTCTCGAACCGCCCGGGGTTCAGATCCCACGGGATCGTGTCGTATTCGGTCTCCTGAGCGACGTAGTACTTGGCGTAGCGGCGGGCATGGAATATCGTTTCCTGCTCCGATGTACTTCTCCGTTCAGGGTCATCAGGGTAGCCATCTTGACTGTGTCCAGAGATGTCTCCATCGTATGATACCAATATCCGATGCTCCACCCCATTATTATCGTCAACTTCTACACCGATGTCTTGATCGTCTCTATCGATAACTTGTGCTTCCATTAGATTCACCAGAATTTTAGGGACTTGTCGCCCGTTTCTCCACCTTCGATCTTGAACTCCTGATCGGTGGTGAGTCCGAGTAGTGACCGGAGGCGCTTCTGTATTGTGTCGGCCGTTCCGTTCCCATACTGCTGGGCGATGAAGTAGCCGACCGGAACGGTGGCGAGGCCGCCCGCCAGTGCCCCAGCGGGCCCGGCTATCGAGCCCACCAGCGATCCGGCCTTCCAGCCGCTCGTCGCGCCCTTGAACCCACTGCCCATCGTGTCCTGCAGGCGGCTGGCGACGTCGATATCGTTCGCTTCGACGTAGGCGGGGAGCTCGTCGGGTGTGTCGACCGCCTCGACGAGGTCGACGAGCTCGTCCTGCGTCAGCCGGTAGGTCTTGGTGGTCAGATCCGCGACTGTCTCGTCGACGAGGCCGGGGCCCTCGGCCGTCGAGAGGCGCTCGGCATTTGCGGGACCGGCGTTCCAGTCCTTTCGCTGGACGTGGAAGTCGGTTCCCAGCCGGTTCACAATCAGCGGCTCGTCGCCCGAGAGCGCATCCTCGGCTGCCTGATCCGCTTCGCGCTCTAGCTGCGGATCCGGATCGATCTCCAGGTCGGCGTCCGGCACGTCGTGGGGATCCGTCCACTCGAATACTCGCATGATGGTTGGCTTCCGAGGCCATGCCCGCGATTTACCGTCAGGTTGTATCGAGCGCAAACAGCCAGTGTACTGGTTACATCCGGCGGATGGTAACTGAACGGCAGAATCCGGGGACCGAACACAGAGCCTGCACATGCGTCGATGGAGAGGCGTTACCAGGGTTCCCAGGACGTTACGGTCGCCTCGCTCGACCAGTACTCGTCGTACAGCGAGCAGAATTTCTGGCTCTGGAAGCCCTCGTAGGTTCCCCACCCTTGTGCGCGGAACGGAACTGGCGGCTTCACCCCCATCAGCAGGAAGCGGTCGCGGATCTGGTAGGCGAGGTTCGAGACGACGTAGTGCTGGAACGAGTCAACCGACGCAGGATCGAACGCCATCAGTTCGACGCGAACGTCCGGGTCGCGATCGAGTGGTTGCTCGCCGTGGGATACCTGCTCGTTCCCCTGCCCGTCGTTGTGCAACACGTGCATCCCCGAGACGGCTTCGACCTCGAAATCGAGTTCGTCCATCTCGTCGAACGGAATGTCGCCGTCGCCGACGGCCGGTGAATCGGCATCCCCGTCGAACCGATCGAGGAATTGCTCGAGTACCGGCGGGTCGAAGTCGACCGGATCGGGTTGCAGGTAGACATCCTTCTGGTAGACGATGGCGTCGTCGGGATCTGCGTCGTCGAACGGCAATTCGACGCCGAACCCGTCGTAGTGGCGACGAAGTTTGGCGTGGAGATCGCCGAAATAGTCGTCGAACTCATCTTCGGAGAGCCTGGTGATGGCCAGCAGGCCAGCCACGAGGCGATCGGGGTTTTCGGTTGGTGGAACCGTGTCGTACCCGCGCTCGCGGTACACAGTCCACTGCGCATATCGGCGGGCTTGCTGCCCGTATTCCGACTGTTTACGAGTTCGTTTGGCGGGATTGTTAGAGTATTCCTCGCATTTATGGAACTCTATTTCTCCCCCGTTTTCAATAGTCAAGTCATGCTCAGCCCCGCCATTGTCGGTCACATAGACCTTTATGTAACCATCTTTCTCCCCTTCGATTTTGGTCTTCATTGATTTCCACCAGTTTGGTATGGGTCGCCATCCTCATCGTACCAGACTCCCTCCCGGATCTCCTGTTCGATCTGCTCGGCCCGGTCTTCGAGCGAGCCGTTGGTCTGCTCCCAGAGGTGCTTGAGGTCGTCCAGATCTGATATCTTTCCGTCCCGGAGTTGCGCCACCGTCTGTCTTCCCCGGTCGTCGAGGTCCTTCCCCGCGGCCGCCGTTCCCAGCTTCGCCGCCTTGATCAGATACGGGATCGTCGTCACGGAGAGGATACCCTTGACGATTCCCCAGGAGACCTTGTCCCACATCCCGACCTCGATGTCACCATCGAGGAGCCGGCGTTGGTCCTCGGTCAGGGCCACGTCGCTCAGGTCGGCATCGATGTTCGATTTGAGTTGCTCGATCTGCGTTTTGATATCGGCTTCCGACGGACCGCGCTTTGCGAGATCGCGAACTTCTCTGGAGTTCGATGCCTTGAGCTCCTGTTTCGTCCCCAGCGAAGACTCTTTTTGCTGCTTTTCGATGACGTCTTGGGCCACTCCGTGCAGATACGCAAGCCGATTTTCGTTCTGGTCCTCGCGGAAGTCGCTGATCTCGCCGCTCTCGTTCTCGGCCTCGAACAGCGCCATCGCCTCGAACACCTTGTTTTCCGATACCCGCTGGACGTGGACGTCCGTGCCCAGCCGGTTCACGGTCAGCGGTTCCTCTCCGGACAGCGCGTCTTCGGCCGCCTGATCAGCCTCCCGCTCTAGTTGCGGGTCAGGATCGATTTCCAGGTCGGCGTCCGCTTGCGGCATCATCGAGATCGCCGCGCCCGTTTGCTGTTTGACGTGAGCCAACTCGTGCGCCAGCAGGTACTGTCCCTCCGCGCTTTCCGGATCGTATTCGCCGTCGTTGAACACGATCGCGTTGCCGCAAGTGAACGCTCGCGCGTCGATCGCGTCGGCGGCCTTTGCCGCTTCCGGACCCGTGTGAATCTCGACGTTCGAGAAGTCTGCATCCATCCGGTCTTCGAGGGCGCGCTGGAGCGAGGCGTCGAGTGACTGCCCGCTGCCGGTCGCGAGCACATCGAGCACTGCATCCGGCACGTCGTGAGGGTCCGTCTCCGTCCCGTCCGTCGCACGCATGATGTGTTCTTGCGCCTCGTGACCGTAGCCGCGACTGGCCATCGGCACCCGGTCAGTCTGCGGAATCGGATTCACGTTCTCCATCGCTGGCAAGCCGACCGACGGCCTGGCATCGGGCGGTGTCGCGTCGGGGACTGGCGCGTCGGGAATCGGTGCATCGGGCATTCCCATGGGAGTGAACGCCTGCTCGTCGGCCTCGCGATTCTCGCGGCGATCGTCTCGGTCGCGTTCCCGTCGCTCGCCGTTTCTGCGGTTCCGTCGGCGATCCTTCTTCCGCCCCATCTAGCCGTCCTCCGCCTGCCTCTGCAAACTTCTCGATCGGCGACGATCGCTCGGAGTCATCGTATACGGACACTTCAATTTTGTATAGTATAATTGTTTCCATGGTGCGTTGGGGTGAGTCGTATAGGGATAAATGGTAAAAACAACCTTCCCAAAGGCACTTCTGAGGCGGGCCGACAGTGCCAGCTGACTTCCGCTCGAAGGCCCGGCGTGCGTGGTGGACGCGTCGGATCGACACGCCCTTCGTCGATGCGCCCCTGCCTCAGTGCGTGTCCTCCGAATCGCCCTCCGACCCTGACGATCCTGCGTTCCCCGCGTCGCGCCACGTCATCGAACCGGACTGCGATCGCTGTCCGCAACTCGCCGCCTGTCGCGAGCACATCTCGTGGGGAACGGGGCCGCCCGACGCCCCGGTCTTCGTCGTCGGCGAGGCGCCAGGTGCCGGCAATCCCGATGCTGACCCGTGGCGCGGCGGCAACTGGACCGGGATGGCCTACACCGCGCGTCACTCCGGTCGGCGGATCCGCCGGATGATGGACGAGGTGGGGTACGCCGACGAGAGCTACTTCACGAACGCGGTGAAGTGCATGCCCGCGGACGAGACGCGCGGCGCCGCTGCCGAGTCGGACACCGATTCCGCGAGCGAGTCCGCCGACTCGGTGAGTACGTGCGAACCTACCGCCGAGGAACTCGCGGCCTGTCGCCCACACCTCCTGACGGAACTCGATCGTGTCGAGCCCGATGTCGTCGTCGCGACCGGCAAACACGCCACCACGTCGGTGTTAGCGGCTGACGACCGCTCGCTCGACGACCTCGACGGGTCCGGCTTTCTCGACACCGTTCTCGAACCCACTCGGTGTGGGGCGCTGGATACTTGGCTCCTGCCGATCCTCCATCCGTCCAATCAGGACGTCTGGATCAGTCGGATGGGGTACGAGGCCGACGAGTACGCGACCGCACTCCGCGAAGCGCTGGGCGAGTTGTGCACCCGCTGACTGCTCGGAAACGGATTTTCTTCTCAGGCCAACGCGACGACCCCGTCCTCAACCTTGACGATCACCAGGCCGTCGGCGACCAGCGTATCCCCGGCGCCTGGCGGGAGGTCCCAGGACGACAGTTGCGACCCGTCGTCGAGCGCCAGGCGAAGTAACGTGCTCCGCTGGGGGCCGGCCGCGCCGACGTAGACGCTGTCTCCGACGACGGTGGGCGCCCCGAACCCGGCGGTGCCGTCGGGCGGCGCGATTCGCCAGCGGCGCTCGCCTGCGTTAGCTTCTACGGCGTGCAGTCGCCCGGCCGACCGGTCGGCGCGTCGTTCTCGAACGACGACGACCTCCGGCGTCGCCGCCCCGATTTCGTACCACCGCTTTGCGCGTCCCTCCTGTGTGTCTCCCCAGACCTGCGAAAGCGGGTACTGCCACTGCCGTTCGCCGCTCGCGGGATCGAGCGACAGAAGGTCCTTCTCGCCGGTCGATTTGGTGATGAATACCCGTTCGCCGGTGATTACAGGCCCCGATCTCGTAATGCCTGGGGCGTCCCTGTCCCAGCGGACCGATCCGTTCACGGGATCGAGCGCGTACAGCGTTCCGTATCCGGACGCGAATACCCCGACTTCGGGATGAAACGACCGGACGAAGAGCCGATCGTCGTCGACGGGAGTTACCCACAGGTGGTCGCCGGTCCGGACGTCGTACGCGTGGAGATCCCCATCGATCGTGTCGGTGTGGTAGAATCGTCCGCCGCCGATCAACCAGTTTCCGTTGGGCGGATCGCTATAGCTCCACACCTGTTCGCCGGTTGCCGCGGCCAACGCACCGACCGGCGGTGTCCAATCATCGATCCGATAGTAGAGTTCGCTCCCCGGAGCGGCGATAGAGGGGCCCATTCCGCCGTCCCCGAGGTACCTTCGACTCCACTCGACGTCGCCGTTCGCGATATCGACGGCCCAGAGGGCGACACCGCGCGATTCGGCGCCTGCGACGAACGCCCGGCCGTTCGCGACGATCGGGGGTGACCACTCGTTGGCGTACAGTGAGTCGTCTCGAACGGCCCACACGCGCTCGAGATCTGCATCGGGGGGCTCTCAGGGGGCGGGTTGCGCGTCAGTGCTGGATCGTAGTCCGGGAATGGCCACTCGGTGTTGGCCCATGCCAGCGGGGTACGGCCCGGAACGTAGCCGGCGTCTGGGTCTTCCAGGTACAGTTTGACCCCGATGGCGCCGGAGCCACCGGTGATCAGACCGCCGCCACCGACGATCACGTCACGTCTCGAAGGCAGGGTGTTCACCCATCACTGCATTCGGCTAATGTCGTAAATATTTTAATACAACCGAGGGGAGGGTCGTTCCCTATTAGTTACGTCCGGCTGTTGGGAAGCCTAGCTCCCCCCTGTTGAACCGAGTGACGGCGATCGCGGGTAACCTTCATACGACGTGGCGACACAGCCACAGACATGCCCACGATCTTCAGTCAGATCGTCGACGGGGAGATCCCCGCCCGCACCGTCTACGAGGACGAGACCACGTACGCTTTCCTCGACGCGAACCCGCTCGCGCCAGGACACACGCTCGTCATCCCGAAAGACGAGTACGAGCGATTGAACGACGTCCCTGACGACGTCGCGTCCGACCTCTACGCGACGATTCACGACCTGGTCCCGGCAGTCGAGGACGCCGTCGACGCCGACGCGACCACCGTCGCGTTCAACAACGGCGAAGCGGCGGGACAGGAGGTCCCGCACGTCCACTGCCACATCGTCCCGCGATTCGACGGGGACGGTGGCGGGCCGATCCACGCGATCGCCGGACAGACGCCCGATCTCGCGGACGACGAACTCGACGACATCGCGGCCGACATCGAATCACGGTGCTGACCGGGCCCGTCCACCGACGGTTTCGACCCGGGCTGAACCGCTTCTCGTTCGAGCATCTATCGGATGTCTGACACCTATCACATCGATCCAAGCTATTTAGTCGCTCCTCTCCCCGTGTGGTTCTATGACCCGGGGAATCGGCGAGCACGCGCTGGTGAACGAACTGCTTCCGGACTGGCTGGCCGTCGTCTTCGGCGTCTTAACTCAGCTCGGTGACATTTGGTTCCTCTCGCTCCTCCTCGCCTCGCTTTTCCTGCTCGATACGCCCTCTCGATCGGGCGTGGCCTTCGTCGGCGGTGCGTGGTTCGCCGGACTGGGGCTGTACCGGGGGCTGAAGGAACTGCTGGCGTGGCCACGGCCGACCGCGATGCCACTCGATCCGGAGGCGCTCCCGGGCGTCGTCGAGACGATTTACGAACTCACGGCCTTCGCCGGGGGCTACGGCTTTCCGAGCGGACACGCGACGAGCACGACGATCGTCTACGTCGGGCTGGCGTCCGTCCTCACCGTGAGTACCGCCCGGCGTCGATACGCAGCCGCCGGCACCGTCGTCGCCCTCGTCTGTCTCGCGCGAATCGTCCTCGGTCTCCACTACCTCGTCGACGTGGTCGCTGGGGTTACCCTCGCTCTCACGCTTCTCTTCGGCGTACGAGCGCTCGCTGACCACCGTTCGCTGGACCGCGCGACCGTCGCGTTCGCCGTGGCGATTCCGCTGGCCGGTTTCTACTTCGTGACGAGTGGCGCCGAACTCGAGGCCGTACTGATCCTCGCGGCCTCACTCGCCGGACTCGTTGGCTGGCGACGATACGACTCCACCCGGATGGCGTGACCGAATTCGAACCGATCGAGATGAATGTTATTATCGTGCACGAGCCCGATGGAGTGGATAGACGGCCTCGTTCGGTCGGTTCGGTCGAGGCCGACCTCGAGTGATCCACAATGTCAGACGCAATCGCAGAAGCATACCAGCTCTTCATCGACGGCGAGTTCGTACAGGCGGCGGCAGGTGAGACGCGCGAGACGATCGACCCGGCGACGGGCGAGACACTCGCGACGGCCGCGGAGGCGGGTGCGGCGGACGTCGACCGTGCGGTCGAGGCCGCCAGCGAGGCCCAGGCCGAGTGGGAAGCCATGTCGCCCGGCAAGCGCGGCCGGATCGTCTCCCAGCTGGGCGAACTCATTGCCGAACACTCGGACGAGCTGGCCGAACTCGAGAGTCGGGATCAGGGCAAGCCGCTCACCCAGGCCCACCACGACGTGTCGGGTGCCGCCAGGTTCTTCGAGTACTACGGCGGCGCAGTCGACAAACTAGAGGGGCGGACCGCACCGACGGGTGACGGCAAGTTGGCGTTCACCGAGCGCACACCCTACGGCGTCAGCGGCCAGATCGTCCCGTGGAACTTCCCGTTCAACCTGACCGCTCGCGGCGTCGCGCCGGCGCTGGCCGCCGGCAATAGCGTCGTCGTGAAGGCGGCGCCGACGACCCCGCTGACCGCGATCCGACTGGCGGAACTGGGCAAAGAGGCCGGCCTCCCGGATGGCGTCCTCAACGTGCTCACCGGCGGCGGGGAGCCGGGTGCCGCCCTCTCCGAACACGAGGACGTCGACGTCCTCACCTTCACCGGCAGCGTCCCGACGGGCCAGGCGGTCATGGAGTCCGCCGCGAAGACGATCACGCCCGTCACGCTCGAACTCGGCGGCAAGAACGCCTCGATCGTCACACCGGAGGCCGACCTCGGTTCGGCCGTCTTCTGGACCTCACTCGGCATCTTCACCAATGCCGGCCAGATCTGCTCGGCGGCCGACCGCGCCGTCGTCCACGAGTCCATCTACGACGACTTCGTCGACGCGATCGTCGACCGTGCCGAGTCCTACGACCTCGGCCCCGGTGTCGAGGATCCCGGAATGGGCCCGCTCAACTACGAGGAACACTACGAGAGCGTCCTCGAGTACATCGACGTCGGCGTGAAGGAGGGCGCGACGCTCGTGACCGGCGGCGAACCGGCCGACCGCGATGGCTTCTTCGTCGAGCCGACGGTCTTCACCGACGTCGAACCAGACATGCGAATCGCCCAGGAGGAGATCTTCGGCCCGGTGCTCACGGTTATCCCCTACTCCGACCCCGAGGAGGCGATTCGTATCGCCAACGGCGTCGAATACGGCCTCACCGGCGGCGTCTTCTCGCAGGACATCGACGAGGCGCTCTCGCTCGCCCGCGACGTCGACGCCGGCACCGTCTTCATCAACGAGTGGTTCGGCGACGGCGTCGAGACGCCCTTCGGTGGCACGAAGAAGAGCGGCATCGGTCGTGAGAAGGGCATGGAAGCGCTCGATTCGTACCTCCAGACGCAGTCGATCACCGTCAACATCGACAACTAGGCACCGCGGAGCGCACTCGCTTCGGGCCCGTGCGGCCCCATCGTGAGTATTTTGTTGTCGCCCTTCGAGAAGCGTCTATGGCCCTCGCTTCGTTTCTCGCTGCGGTGCGTGCGAACCCCGTTGCGGCCGCGCTGGAACTGGGGAGTCTGGTGATCTCGTTCCTCCTGCTCCTCGGCGTCGTCGCAGCCCTCGCGACGGGGTCGCCGGATCAGTCCGGCGGACTCTGGCTGGCCGTCGTCGCCGTCGGCGCCGCGTTCGCGGCGTTCTGGACGGTCGGCTGGCCGCTGTACGAACGGCTACGAGCGCGACTCGCGGCGTAACGACCACCGCTAGCTCATCAGCGAAATGAGTACGTCGCCGTAACCAATCGCGACGAGCAGGCCGAGAAAGAGCGGGACGAGAAACGGCGTTCCAGGCGAGTACCAGACGCGTTCCTCGGACGCGAGGACGTCGAGTCCGTCGCGGAGATCATCGGGCGAAGTGCCGTAGGCCGTGCCCTCGATCGAGTCGAGGAACGCCGCCGCACCCCAGGGATCGTCGAACTCGACGCCGCTCGGGTCGGCGTCGGTCGGATCGCCGTTGGTCGGCTCGGCGCTGAAATCGGCTTCATCGCGTCCCGTCTGTTCCACTGCATCGATGGATTCCACCTCCCCACCGTCGGCCACGGGCGGCCCAGCGTCGATCGCACCGTCGGTCGGCGGATTCGGTTCGTCAGGGAGCGTCTCGGGATCGCGGAGTCGATCCGGTTCGGCCCGCAGTTCTGCGAACGTCGCGCCACGCCAGCGAAGGTACATTCTGAGCGCGTCGAGATCTAGTCCGGAGAGCGTGTAGCCGTCGGTCGTCTGGAGGAGTTTGCCGTGGCGGTGTGGAATGCGGTCGACGGCCGTCGGCCAGCCGAGCGGGGCGATCGGGGTGAATCGTCCGGCGAGCGCGTTTCGGAGCCCGAGCGCGACCGGAATCGCGAGCCCGACGAGGACGCCGTTGCCCAGGATCGCCAGCGAGAAGGGCAAGAGCTGATCGCCGCCGACGAGCGGGAACGCCCAGTCACCGATCCCGTACGACGGGGTGACGGGAAAGAGCAGTGCGAGGACGAGCAACGCCTTCGCGTCGGCGCCGCCGAAGCCGCCGAACCACCAGAAGAGGTACGCGAGCGGCACGACGAAGCCGACGCTGAACGCCGTCGGGATGAGGAACGACTGCCAGGCGTGGAGGTCGGCGGTGTAGGCGACCCAGCCGTCCCAGGCGAGCAGGGCCGCGCCGAGCGCACCGAGGGGAATCCAGACCGCACTCGGGACGCGCCGGGTTCGCACGTCTAACACGGCGACCCAGGCGAAGACGGGGAGCGCGAGCAGGCGAAGGAGATCGGGGACCGAGGCGGGGAGATTCGACAGCACGAGCGCTCATCGACGCGCCACTCGTGTTAGTGTTTCGGGCGTCCCGGACGGGGTGTCTCGTCGAAGCCTAACGTCGCGCGATTCGTCCGAGAGACTCCCGATATCGAAACCCACGGCTCGGATCCGGTGGGCGAAAACGGCAGTATCGCGAAAGAGGAGACTGCTTAGATGACGCGGTTCTGCAGGTAATCGAGGTGCTTTGCGTTGTAGACGATCTTGACCTCGTCGGTCAGGGCGTGACCGATGCAGGTCAGGCGAACGTTCTTCTCTTCGACCTCCTCGTCGGAGAGGATCTGCTGCATGTCCATCTCGAGTTCGCCTTCCTTGAGGATGGCTGCACAGTTCGCACAGGCGCCGGCGCGGCAGGAGAAGGGCCAGTCGTAGCCCTGGGCCTCGGCGGCTTCGAGGATGTACTCGCCCTCGTTGACCTCGAGCGTGCCGTAGTCCTCGTCGTCGAGGCCAGCGTCGGCGGCCTCGTCGAAGAGGTCGTCGTCGTCCATCTCCCAGCCGTGATCGTCCAGCACTTCGTAGTTGAGGTATTCTACCGTGGGCATCAGCGGAGAATTCGGCACCCGCCCTGTAATACCTTGCTGTTGCGACTTGCATCGTTAATCACGTAGGATATCCTGGGAATCGTCGGTGCAAGCCCGAGACACCGCAGAATATGGGGTCCGTCGACTGCGGGACCGGCACTTCGGCGGTCGATGCACCCGACCGATTGCTCCGCCGCCGTTCAGAACCCGAAAACCGGGACGAACCGGAACGTGAGATAGGCTCCGACTGTCGCGATGGCCGGCACGACGTTCTGCATGAGAACGACCTTGGCGGTCGTCCCCGGGTCGAAGAGGTCCGACGCCCGGGGGATGTCCGTCGGTTCCTCTTCACCGATCTCCGGGAGTGACTCGCCTTCCTCCTCGGCGGTCAGTGCGCCGACGGAGACGTGCGTCTCTTCACCCCTGGCGACTTCGGGGAGCGTCGTCGTCCGGGTCGCCCGGCCCCAGCCGAGGCCGATGATGCTCATCGTCGCGATGACGACGAAGCTCGCGGGGACGCCGAGCGAGGAGAGGACGATGACGATCGAGGAACTCACGACGGCGACGACGATTGCCGCCGTCAGCGGCAGGTTCGTGATATCGTTGCCGAGCGTGTCGAGCGTGCGGCGGGCGATCGTGAAACAGCCGACGGTGACCGCGGCGGAGCCGAGCAGGATCAGCGGGATCATCTCGACCTCTCCGGTTCCGTAGATCGGCGCGATCGCGTTCGCGATGTTGCTCGTCCCGGAGGAGAAGGCCATCAGACAGCCGATGGCGACGACGACCAGCGCGCCCGTCTTCTCGCGGCGATCGGCGTCCGGTCCGAATCGGATGCGGGGGAAGACCCCTTTCCACGCGATCTGCACCATGAGCTCGTCCTCGTCGTCGCTCCCCTCGATCGCGACCCAGGCGTTGATTCGCGGGTAGAAGTACCGCCCGACGACGCCGGAGACCCAGAACCCGAGGATCGGGGCGACGATCCACCAACTGACGATCTCGCCGAGGACGACCCAGTTCACCGCGTCCGTCGCGAATCCCAGCGCGGCGATGGCGCCGACGGCGGTCATCGACGTCGAGGCCGGCACGCCCGCGTAGTTGCCGACGAACAGGGCCCCGCCGATGAAGAAGAGGACGGCGACGTTCGCCCGCATCGTGAAGATCCCGGTGTCCGTGACCAGCTCCTCCCCGAGGGTCGTGACGACCTGGGGGCCGATCGTGATTGCCCCGAGGAAGAAGAACACGGCCATCAGGCCGGCGGCCATCACCTTCGAGATCACGTTCGCGCCGACGGCCGGGCCGAAGGCCGGGCCGGTCGTGGCGCCGCCGATGTTGTATCCGACGAAGACGGCGACGAGCAATCCGACGACGAGGAGCGGTTCCAACACGGTATCTATCACCATCCACACCGTCCGCGCTCAAAAGAACGTTCATCTGCACTGATCGGGGGCGGCCGTCGACGTGACGATCGCCCGCACCGTTCGCCGATGGCCGCCGATCCAGAGGTTTTACCGGGGTACGCCGCAAGGTCGTAGCCATGAACCCGGTCCGCATTGATGCGATCGTCGATCTGACCTACGGCGCCTTGATCGTCCTCTCGATCGGGCTGATCGCCACCGGTGATACGAACGTCGGCCTCGCGTTCGGGGTCGGCGTCTTCGCCTCCTACGTCGTCCACGTCGTCTGGAAGATGTCCCGGTTCGATCCGGACTGGATGACGACCGCCGTCCGCGAGTCCGTCGAGAAGGAAGTCGGCGAGACGATGGACAAGACTGTCGGGAAAACTGTGGAGGAAACAGTCGAGAAGACGGTCGACGAGACGGTCGGCGAAACGGTCGAACAGACGATGGAGAAGACGATGGACGAGACGGTCGGGAAAACCGTCGAGGAGACGGTCGAGAAGACAGTCGACGAGAAGGTCGGCGAAACAGTCGAACAGACGGTTGGCGAAACGGTCGAAGAGACTGTCGGCGAGACTGTCGAGCAGAAAGTCGGCGAAACCGTCGAGGAGACCGTGGAGAAGACGATGGACGAGAAGGTTGGCGAGACGGTCGAAGAAACGGTTGGTGAAACCGTCGAACAGAAAGTCGGTGAGACGGTCGAGGAAACGGTCGGTGAGACCGTCGAAGAGACGGTCGCCGAAACCGTCGAGGAGACGGTTCCGGACACCATCGAAGAGACCGTCGTCGAGCAGATCGAGGACGTCCAAAAGCAAGTCGAGTCGGTCGAGGAGCGCGTCGATCGCCGGCCACGGGAGGACGAAGTCGAGGAGTTGATCGAGGAGACTACCGAGAACGACGACGATCAGGAGTAACTCGTTCGATCAGTCGATCGAATACACCCGTTCAGTCAGTCGATCGAATACACTCGTTTCTCGCCAGTCGAAAGCACACGTCCACATCCGTCCCGGATCGGCTCGATCACCGGACCGACGTGACGGGGACGGGGGACCGGCGGAACACTTCTTTCGCGACGCTGCCGACCAGGAATCGCCGTGCAATGTCTGCGCTGTGTTCGCCGTGGCTCCCCATCACGATGACGTCGTAGTCGTCCGCGTCGCGCACGATGACCCGGGCCGGATGGCCCAGGCCGACGACGGTGTCGATCTCTCGGTCGTGTTCGGCCGCGATGGTGCGGGCCCGTTCCAGCACTGGGCCGGCGTGTTCTTGCGACGCCTCGTCAAGATCGGTTTCCAGCGCGAGACTGACTGCGTCGCCCATCAGCATCGAGGGCACGCCGACGACCGTGAGGACGGTCACGTCGGCGTCGGGATGCGTTTCGAGTGCGTACTCGAGGGCTCGCTCGGCCATTTCGGAGTCGTCCATCGGGACGAGGACGCGAAAACTCATACGAGACGCTACGTCGACATGGTGAATAAGTACGGTGGTCGGATTCACGGGAGTGGGCGGCCAGTGAGCTCGCGTCGGCTGGGTCCGTCAGGCGATGCCAGGGACGAGCACGAAGAATCCGTACGCAAGCGCCGTCGACATCGTCGGCCCGATTATCCACATCGAGATGTACTTGATGATGGCGCCCGGGTTGAACAGGTCGCGCGCGTCTAGCACCTCGCTCCGCTCGGCTTCGCCGATCGGGCGCGGTTCGGCGCCCGCCGTCTCCTCGGTGGTGAGCGCTCCCATCGCGATCTCCGCCTCTCCGGCCTCGCCCGCGACCGCCTCGCGGACGGTAACCGGTCGGGTCGCCCGGCCCCACCCGAGACCGACGATCGTCATGACCGACCCCATCACGAGGCTGATCGGGATGCCCATCGACGAGAGGACGGTCGTGATCGTGGAGGCCGTGACCATGACGATCAGCGCCGCGAGCAGGGGAATGTCGCTCAGCTCGCCCCCGACGGACTCCATCGTTCGGCGGGCGATCGTAAAGCCGCCCAGCCCGATCGCCACCGTCGCGATGAGGATGGCTGGGTTCGGCTCGAGCGCTCCGCTGCTGACGAGCGGCGCGACGGCGTTGGGCACGTTACTCGCGCCGGCGCTGAACGCCATGTAACAGCCGACGATCAGCACGACGATCGTGCTCACGAGTTCGCGATAGGTCGTGTTCGGTCCGAGAGCAGGTGTCGGGAGGCCGCCACTTCGATCGAACGTGAGCAGCGGCCCCGGCGAGTTTTCGATTCCAACCCGGCGATTGAGCTCCGGATAGATGTACCGGCCGATGAACGCGCCGATCCAGAACCCGATGATGGGCGTGACGATCCACCACGAGAGGATCCAGGCGATCGTCTCGTAGTTCACCGTCCCCGTCGCCAGTCCCAACCCAGCGATGGCGCCCACCGTCGTCATCGACGTCGGCACGGGGACGCCGAAGACGTTCGCGATCAGGATCCCCAGGCCGATGAAGAACAGGACGGCGACGCCTGCCGCGAGCGAGATCTCGATCGTGATGATGTCGCCCGAAAGCGTGTCCATCACGTTCCGTCCGACGGTCCACCCGCCGAGGAAGACGAACACCGTCATCAGCCCGGCCGCCGTCGTCTTCTTCAACAGGCCGGCGCCGACGGCCGGTCCCCACGCGATCCCCGTGGATGAGCCGCCGATGTTGAAGCCGACGAAGAGCGACGCGATCACACCCACGATCAACACCGTCTCTACCATACTAGCAGGGGCAATGCCGCCCGTCCTGATGTAGGTACTGTCTTTCAACGAGGTGTGTCGGCGGTCGACCACCGATGTCGGAACCACGACGACTGCTCCGACTACACGCCCCAGAGCACCACGATGCCGAGCGTCGTCACGACGGCGAGCAGCACCTGCAGCGGCGCGCCCACGCGGGCGAAGTCCGTGAATTCGTAGCCGCCGGGCCCGTACACCATCAGGTTCGTCTGGTAGCCGACGGGCGAGAGCAGCGGCGTCGAGCAGGCGAAGACCACCGCGAGGACGAACGCGTAGGGATCTGCCCCCAGCCGGATGGCCACGTCGAACCCGATCGGGATCATGAGGACGACACTCGCGTTGTTCGAGAGCAGTTCCGTCAGCAGGGCCGTCCCGAGGTAGAGCAGGCCGAGGACGAAGACGACGTGCAGATCGCCGACGGCCGCGACGGCGTGTCCGGCCAGGAACGCCGCAGCGCCGGTCTCCTCTAGCGCGATGCCGAGCGGGATGAGCCCCGCGAGCAGGACGATCACGCTCCAGTCGACACCGTCCCAGAGTTCGCGGGGTTCGAGGATCCCGGCGGTGACCATCGCGCCGGCGCCGGCGATCGCCGTCACCAGGATCGGCTGTACGTCGAGGGCGGCGAGCCCGACGACACCGGCAACGATTCCGAGCGCGAGGGGGAGCTTCTCACGCCGGTACGTCGGTCGGGTGAACTCCTGGGCGACGATGACGTTCCGGTTCCGTCCGAGGCGATCGAGCGCGTCGTGATCCGCCTGAACGAGCAGGGTGTCGCCACCGCGAAGCGGACGCAGGTCCATCCGCGTGTTGAACACGTCCGGACCGCGTCGCAAGGCGAGCACCGTCGCGCCGTATCGCTGGCGGAAGCTCGTCGATTCGAGTGTCTCACCGACGAGATCGCCGTCGGGGGCGACGATTACCTCCGCCAGTCGCTGTTCAGTCCCGCCGTTCTCGTCGCCGGTGATCTCGAGGTCCGCCTCGTCGATTCCCCGTCGCGGGCGGTGGGAGAGTCCCTCGACGGCCGCGAGGTCGATCACCCCTTCTCGGCCCGTCCGCACGATGAGGACGTCGGCTGGCCGCAACTCCTTCTCGTCGATCGAGGCGCCGAACGCGTCCTCGCCACGCAGGAGGGTGACCGCCTCCAGGTCGACGTCGACCGCTTCGAGCGCGGCGTGGACGGTCGTCCCGACGAGCGGCGAGTCGGTCGGGACGGTCACCTCGGTCAGGTAGCCGGAGACGTCGAACTCGTCCGTGAGCGCCTCGCTCGGTTCGATCCGCTCGGGAAGCAACGCCGGCGCGACCAGCAGGAGGTAGAGCGATCCCGTCGCCAGCACCAGCACGCCGAGCGCGGTGAACTCGAACATCGAGAACGGGCGCCCGAGGTAGGCGTCCCTGGCGACGATCGAACTCGCCAGGATGTTCGTCGAGGTGCCGATCAGCGTGAGCATCCCGCCGAGCATCGAGGCGTAGGAGAGTGGGATCAGCAACCGGGACGGGGACGTCCCCGTCCGCTCGGCCAGGTCGATGACGACCGGGATCATGATCGCGACGACGGGCGTGTTGTTGACGAATCCTGCCGAGAGACCAGAGACGCCGACGATCGAGCCCAGCTGGCGCCGGTCGCTGTCGCCAGCGAACGCGGCCATGCGCTCGCCCAGCAGCTGGACGGCCCCGGTTCGACGGATGCCCTCGCTCAGGACGAACATCATGAGGACCGTAATCGTCGCCGGGCTGGCGAAGCCAGAAATCCCCTCCTCCGGCGAGATGGTCGTCCACGGCTCCAGAACCACGAGCGCGACAATCACGCCGAGTGCGGTGACGTCGAGCGGCACCGGCTGGGTGACGAAGAGGACGACCGCGACCACGACGATCGCGAAGACG
Source organism: Halovivax ruber XH-70 (assembly GCF_000328525.1). Lineage (NCBI taxonomy): Archaea > Methanobacteriati > Methanobacteriota > Halobacteria > Halobacteriales > Natrialbaceae > Halovivax > Halovivax ruber. The sequence goes on along the minus strand of NC_019964.1, from coordinate 3,171,512 downwards.
ACGAGCATCGCCGGCGATAGCGATGGCGTGTCGACAGGCTGCGCGGCGAGCGGTCGGGTGAGTCCGGCCACTGCCGTCTGCGAATCGAGATGCATCACTGTCTGTGGATCGACCGCCGTCGCAATCTGCAAATCGAGCGCCGTCACAGCCCGCAGATCGAACGTCATCGTCCCGCTGTCGCTGACACTCCACGGTATCGGTCCACCGGGCCGCGTCACGAGACCCGTTCCTACACCGTCACGACCCTAATATGGCAGTCGTTCCGTTCGTCGAAGTCACGCTCCGCGGAACGTCCACGGTCACTGTACGGGCGTGCCGAGCGCGGCCGGTGGGACCTGCCCGACGGCCCGTGGCATCGCGACTCCGTGTGAACGTCGCTTCACCGACGTGAATCGTGCTTCACAGAACGGTTACGACCCGGTCGGCCGTGGGTCTCGCCGTGAACGCAACTGTCATCGGTTCCCAGCTTGGGGACGAAGGAAAAGGCGGAATCGTCGACGTCTTCGCCGGCGATGCGGATATCGTCGTCAGGTATCAGGGTGGCGCCAACGCCGGCCACACCGTCGAACACGACGGTGAGACGTACGAACTTCGGCTGCTTCCGAGCGGTGTCGTCCAGGGTGCCGTGGGCGTCCTCGGAAACGGCTGCGTCGTCGACCTCTCGGTCCTCTTCGCCGAACTCGATGCACTCCGCGAGCGGGGGATTTCCCCCGACGTACGGATCGACGCTCGTGCACACGTCGTACTGCCGTATCATCGTGCACTGGATTCGATCGAGGAGACGGCCAGAGGCGAGACTGGTGACGCCGTCGGGACGACCGGCAACGGGATCGGCCCGGCCTACGAGGACAAAGCCGGGCGGCGCGGCGTCCGGGCGGGTGAGCTGGTCGCCGCCGGGTCACTCGACGGCCAACTCGACGCCCTCGTCTCGCGGAAGCGGCGACTCGTCGAGGCCATCACCGACGGTGATGCGGTTCCCGTCGCTGTCGACGGCTCCGATGTCACCTCTTCTGCGGCCGACTCGACGGCTCCGTTCGACGCCGATGCCATCGCAGAAACCCTCCGAGAGTGGGGCGAGCGTCTCGACGCCGAAAACATGGTCGTCGACGCCGGTGCCTTCCTCACTGCGAGCCATCACGACGGGAAGTCGATCGTGTTCGAAGGGGCACAAGGAACGCACATCGACGTCGATCACGGTACCTACCCGTTCGTCACGTCGTCGAACCCGACGCTCGGGGGTGCGATCACCGGTACCGGTGTCGATCCCTCGATCGTCGCCGGCGGTCACGTGATTGGCGTCGTGAAGAGCTATCTCTCCCGGGTTGGCAATGGTCCGATGCCGACGGAACTGGCCGAACGCCGGGCTGACGAGGTGCGGGATCTGGTCGGCGCGTTCGGCACGGTCACGGGTCGCCCCCGCCGGATCGGCTGGCTCGATCTCCCGATGCTCCGACACGCGACCCGCGTGAACGGCTTCACGGGCCTCGCGATCACTCACGTCGACACCCTCGCCGAATTCGACGAGCTTCGGCTCTGTACGGCCTACGAGCTGGATGGTGAACGCGTCGAGACGATTCCGGCCACTCGATCCGCCTGGGAGCGGTGCGAGCCGATCTACGAATCGATGGCGACCTGGTCGCCACAGGACTGGGGTGCAGTCGTCCAGGCGGGTTACGACGCCATCCCGGACGCCGCGAGAACGTACCTCGAGACCATCGCCGAGGCGCTGGACGCCCCGCTCGTCGCGGTTGGCGTCGGACCCGGGCGCGAAGCGACGGTCGTCCTGACGAACCCGCTCGAGGACGCCCGCTCGCTCGATCGGGGTTCGGGCACCAGACCGATAGTCCCCCGCGACGAATCTGCCACCTGAACGAATGCGTCCCGACGAACCGGTTGGCGACGAATCGGATCCGAGTGCCCTCGATGCCGAGACCGCGTTCTCGCTCCTGGCCGACGAGACGCGCGTCGCGATCGTCCGGGAACTCGGCGAAGCGACGGCTTCACCCGAGACCGGAATCGCCCACCTTGGCTACGCCGAGTTGCAGTCGCGCGTCGATATCCGCGACTCCGGGCGTTTCAACTACCATCTGACGAAGCTGTGTGGCAACTACGTCGCGAAGGAGCCCGACGGATATCGCCTCCGCTGGCCCGGAATGGTACTATTTCGGACGCTCGTCGCCGGCTTGCTCACGGAGGAATCGACGCCGGCGCTCGCCGACGTCGACGTCGGGACCGACTGCCACCGGTGTAGTCACCCCATCGAACTCACACGCTACGAGACGCTCGTCCGCGTTCGCTGTTCCACGTGCGACGCGAACTATACGGACATCTCGCTGCCGTCTCACGGCCTGGTCGACCGTGACCGAGACGCACTGTTACAGACTGTTCACCGACGGAGTCGATCGATCATGAGTGCAATGACGGCTGGCCAGTGTCCCTGGTGTGCGCAGGCCGTCGAGCCCGAAATCCACGCCGAGAGCCCCCTCCCGTCCCAGCACGACACGCGTGACCTCGACGCCTACGTCGTCTACCACTGCACCGAGTGTACGGGCTTTCAATACGCGCCGGTTGCCCAGACGCTGTGCTATCGGCCAGTCACGATCTCGTTCTTCCACGAACACGGGCGCGATCTCACGGCGATCCCGCGCTGGGAACTCGCCTGGGCCGTGACCGACCGGACGACCACCGTTCTCGACCGTGACCCGTGGCGGTTCTCGATCCGGGTCCCGCTCGAGTCGTCGGAACTCGTCGTCGAACTCGACGAACGACTCGCTGTCGTCGACTCACACACGCAACCACGCGGCGGGGAGTGAAGGCACCGACGGGGAGGGAATCGCCGACTGGAGTCGCGATGACCGGTCGGACGGAACAGTGACGGCCCGCCGACCGGACCCACGACGACCCGTCGACCGAATCTACGACGACCCGTCGACCGGATCCACGATAACCCGTCGACCGGGATCAGCACCCTTACTTCGTCGCCGGCCGCCTCCGTACGTATGAACCACTTCCCGACGTTCGAGGTGATCCCCGCCGTCGACGTCCAGGATGGCGAGGTCGTCCAGCTCGTCCAGGGCGAGCGGGGGACCGAGACGCGCTACGGAGACCCCGTCGAGGCGGCCGAGCGCTGGATCGACGCCGGCGCTCGATCGCTGCATCTCGTCGACCTCGACGGTGCGTTCGACGGTGAGCGGGCCAACGCCGCGGCCATCGAAGCGGTCGTCGACGCCGTCTCCGTCCCCGTCCAGATCGGCGGCGGTATCCGCACCGCGGACGAGGCGCTCTCGCTGCTCGATCGTGGCGTCGACCGCGTCATTCTCGGGACGGCAGCAGTCGAGAATCCCGATATCGTCGCGGAAATCGCCGAGACACGCCCTGAATCGGTCGTCGTGAGCCTCGACGCCAAGGATGGCGAGGTCGTCGTCGAAGGGTGGACTAAAGGATCCGGCCTGACTCCGGCCGAAGCCGCAACGCGCTACGCCGACCTCGGTGCCGCCGCGATCCTCTTTACGAACGTCGACGTCGAGGGCCAGCTCGAGGGGATCGCCGCAGAACCGGTCCGCGAACTCGTCGAGGCGACGACCCTCCCGGTGATCGCCAGCGGCGGCGTCGCGACGCTCGCGGATGTTCAGGCCCTCTCCGACGCGGGCGCGGCGGCCGCGGTCGTCGGGAGTGCGCTCTACGAGGGGCGATTCACGCTCGCGGAGGGGCAGCAGGCCATCGAGGAATAGGTGGCCGCGGTCGATCGTGATCGGCTGTCCAGCGCGGGGATGGCGGCTGGCGGCAGCGGGGCGGTCTCTGATGGGAGAGACGGCTGCGTGTGGCGTGTCAGGGCTGTTTGTGTCCGTGGCCGACGTACAGCGCGAGGAGGTTGAGGACCACCAGTGCGACGAACGAGAGGGCCGCGCCGGTACTTTCGAGCCCGTTCGCGAGGACGCCGACGAGGACGAACGGGAGCCCGATGGCGCCCCAGAACGAGACGACCTGCAGGGGCGTCTTCACCGTCCGGAGGACCGGGCTCACCAGTGCGTCCACTTCGCGACCGAATCGGGCGACCGGGCCGGGGACGAGGAGGGATGATTTGGACAGCATGTGTGATCAGCGCTCGTGAGAACCACGGGATCCGTACCATCATATAAACCGACTAATCTTGGTGTCATTTCGACCGGTTTCACGACGGAAGGGTCCAGTTACGACATTTTACGACGGGTTGAAAATCCATTAGACGTTTTATCGAACTATCTGTGCGGATAAACCCACTCGCGCCGGATTATCTCTCTTCCACTGGAACGGTCGGTCACTCGTCGGCTCGATCAGCGCCGATCCCGGTTGCCAGTTGTCGCTGCCCCTTCCCCTGACCACGATTCGCTGGGTCCTGTCGCGAGCGGAACCGCCTTGTAGCCGCAGGTCCGTGTCTCCGGCATGAGCGATCGAACCGCGACGGTTTCGCGGGAGACGGCCGAGACGACGATCGAGTGCACGCTCGCGCTCGACGGAACGGGCGAGACCGACGTCGAGACCGGTATCGGCTTCTTCGACCACATGCTCACCGCGGTCGCGACGCACGGCCTGTTCGACCTCACGCTCTCGTGCGATGGCGACCTCCACGTCGACGACCACCACACCGTCGAGGACGTCGGCCTCTGTCTCGGCACCGCACTCGACGAGGCGCTCGGCGACCGGGCCGGTATCGTCCGCTTTGCCGATCGCCGGGTGCCCCTCGACGAGGCGGTCGCGAGCGTCGTCGTCGACGTCAGCGGCCGCCCGCTCTACCGCTTCGACGGCGAGTTCTCCCAGGAATCGGTCGGCGGCCTCACGAGTCACATGGCCAGACACTTCTGGCGTTCGGTCGCGACGAACGCCGGCCTCACTATGCACGCCGACATCGAGGGCGAGAACGCCCACCACGAGATCGAGGCACTGTTCAAGGCCGCCGCGCGCACGCTCGACGACGCGACTCGAATCGACGACCGGCGCGCCGACACGACACCGAGTACGAAGGGCGAACTGTAGCGACCAGCGTGGGCGAGCCACTTCATCCTCTCCGTGGAACCGCTGGTGCCGTCAACGCCACCACGAAACCGTTTTTCCCGTCCAGCCCGGAGTACGTCCTATGTCCAACTGTTTCCGGGATGCGGGCGTTCTGCGACTCGTTCGCGGTGTCGCGAGTCGGCACGCCGACCGGAAACGCCCCGCCTCGGGTGATCGTCGGTGACCGTCGACGTCAGTCCCGAGACGGACGGCACCTGCACACTGTGTGAGCTTCCCCTCGAAGCCACGGTCGTCACGGACGACGAGGGAAATCGGTACTGCTGTGCCGGCTGCAAGCACGTCGCGGGCACGCTCGACGACACGACGGATCCGGCCGACGTCGACGGCGCTGCCGTCGCCGAGGGAACGGCATCGGAGCCCGACGAACCGACGGAGGCACCGCCGGGAACCGAGCGTGCCTTCTTCCAGATCGAGGGGATGCACTGCTCGACCTGTGAGGTGTTCATCGAGGGCACGGGTGCAGAGGCCGACGGCGTCGCCGACGTCGCGGCGAGCTACGTCTCCGAGACCGTCCGCGTCGATTACGATCCCGACGAGACCGACCCCGACGCGGTCGCCGAGGACCTGACCGGCCTCGGCTACACCGCCTACCACCGGGAGAACGCTCTCGCGAAGCGCCGTGCGGAGGATCAAAACGAGATCCGCCTCATCGTGGGCGTCCTCTTCGGGATGGTCGTGATGATGCAATACCTCCTGCTCGTCTACCCGCTGCACGTCAACCTCTTCTACCCGGAACGCACCCACGAGTTCCTCGTCGAGATGGTCACGAGCTCGGCCTCGGTTCCGTTCTTCATCGTCCTCTTCGCGCTGACGAGCATCGTCCTCTTCGTCACCGGCGGCCCCATCCTCAGAGGTGCCTACGTCAGTCTGAAGACGCGCAACCCGAACATGGACCTGCTGGTCGCGCTCGCCGCCACGGCAGCCTACGTCTACAGCACGCTCGCGGTCCTCGTGGGTGAGCCGACGGAGATCTACTACGACGTCACCGTCGCGATTGTCCTCGTCGTCACCGTCGGCGGCTACTACGAGGGGACGATCAAGCAACGGGCGACCGAGGCCCTCGCAGATCTCTCGGCCGCCCAGGTCGACACGGCCGAGCGCTACGAGGCCGACGGCTCGACGACCACCGTCGACGTCTCCGTTCTCACCGACGGCGACCGATTCCTGGTTCGTGGCGGCGAACGGATCCCGGTCGACGGCGTCGTCGCCGAGGGGGACGGGGCGGTCGACGAAGCGGTCATCACCGGCGAATCCTTGCCCGTCTCGAAGGAGCCAGGCGACCGCGTCGTCGGCGGTTCGATCCTGGCCGAGGGCTCGCTCGTCGTCGGCGTCGACGGCGAACCGACGAGCAGTGTCGACCGCATCGCCGACCTCGTCTGGGACCTCCAGAGCGCTCGCGGCGGTATCCAGGGACTGGCCGATCGGCTGGCGACGATCTTCGTTCCGGTGGTCGTGACGCTGGCGCTCGTCGTGACGGCGGGCTACCTCGTCCTCGGCGCGCCTGTCTCGAACGCGTTGCTCGTCGGCCTCACCGTCCTCATCGTCTCCTGTCCCTGTGCGCTCGGCCTCGCGACCCCGCTCGCGGTCGCATCGAGCATACGCGAAGCCCTGGAACGCGGCATCGTCGTCTTCGACGAGACCGTCTTCGAGCGCATCCGCGACGTCGACGTCGTCGTCTTCGACAAGACGGGCACGCTCACCACCGGCGAGATGGAAGTGCTAGACGCCAGCGGTTCCGACACCCTCCTCGAACGCGCCGGGATCCTGGAGCAGCGCTCTGCCCACCCGGTCGCGGGGGCGATCGCCAATGCGTTCGGGCCGGACGCGGCGGGTGCGGAGGGAGGCGACCAGTCGTCTCCGGGATCGCCGTCGAACGCCAGTTCTGACCCGGCGACCGACGGCGGCGTCCCGGCCGGCGAGTCGGCCAGGGTGGCGGCAGCGGACGGCCAGCAATCGGACGAAGCACTCACGGAACCTGCCGCCGACGCGCCTGCGAACGCCGACGACGCACCGGCGGACGCCACCACGGACGACGAATCGACGGATCTCCCCGCGGACGACCGCCTGTCGGACTTCGAGTCCTACGCCACGGGCGTCGGTGGCACCGTCGACGGCGAGGTCGTTCTGGTCGGTCACCCCGGTCTGTTCGCCGAGCGCGGCTGGACCGTCCCCGACGAACTCGCCGACCGCGCCGAATCGGAGCGGACCGCCGGTCGTCTTCCGATCCTCGTCGGTCGTGACGGCACGGCCGCCGGAATCGTCGTCGTCGGTGACGAACCCCGCGACGGCTGGGACGAAACGGTCACCGATCTCGCCGATCGCGGCGTCGAGGTCGTCGTCCTCACCGGCGACGAGGAAGCAGCCGCGACCCGCTTTCGCGAGCACGACGGCGTCGCGGAGGTCTTCGCGGGCGTCCCACCGGAGGGGAAAGCCGAGACGGTCCGCCGCCTGCGCGCCCGTGGCAAGACGGCGATGGTCGGCGACGGAACCAACGACGCGCCCGCACTCGCCAGCGCGGATCTCGGCATCGCTCTCGGCGGCGGCACCGCTCTCGCGGCCGACGCCGCCGACGTCGCCATCGTCGACGACGACCTGTCTTCGCTGTCGACGGTCTTCGCCATCGCGAACGCCGCCCGTCGCCGCGTCCGCCAGAACATCGGCTGGGCGTTCGTCTACAACGCGATCGCGATCCCACTCGCCGTGTCGACCCTGATCAATCCGCTGTTCGCCGCCGTCGCGATGGGCACGTCGAGCCTCCTCGTGGTGACGAACTCGTCACGGGCGTTGCTCGGCGACGAGGAGTAGTAGTCAGTCCGTTCGATCTTCTCCGACGGCACAGATTCCCACGGTCGATTCCGTCGGTTCCCGCGGACCCACCTATCCCAGCCGAACGTTCCGGCCGTCTTCGACCAGGTCGCCCTGTTCGACGGCGTGATCGACGACGGCTTCGGCCTGGTGGTCCTCCAGGTCGTACGCGCCGGCCGCGAGCGCCTCGACGTCGGCCCGCGCCATCGGGAACTCCCGGTTCTGGAGGAGTCGTAGCACTTTCCCGTAGGCTTTCGGCGCCGAGGGAGTGTTCGACGTGTCGGCCTGTGCCGCGGTCGCGGTCGATGCATCGTCGCTCGCGTTGGCAGTCCCAGTCGCCGACGGGTTGGTGTCGTCGGCTGTCTTGTCCCCCGGCTGGATCGCGACGCCCTCGTCGCCGGTCGAGCGCTCGGACGCACTCGGCGTGACGACGTCGCCGGCCTCGTCACCGGCCGCGTCGGTCTCGATCCCCGGCGTGCCACGGCTCGTGGTGTCGTCGGTGTCGCGGGTGCTGAGGGGACGGGTTTCTGGCTGGTCGTCGCGTTCGGACGCCTGCTGATCGGCTTGCCCGTTCGATTGCGCGTCGTCTCCGGACGCTTCGCTGCCCGTTTCTCCCGTCGGTGCCGCCCCGGCGCGGGCGAGCAGCGGTTCCAGCAGTTCTTCGAGCGTCGGCTGGCAGTCGCCACAGAGGACGACGCGGCGCTGCTCGGCCTCTGTCGGGTGCAATTCCGGCGGCACGATCTCGAACGTGCCGACCGCATCGTCGCCACAGAAGTCACAGGTCCGGAGCTGTCGCATGCGCGGTGATTGCCGGTCGGTAACCAAAAAACCGCCCGTCCCGATCGGTCGCCGGGCGACGCCCCACGGGATCGCCGCCTCACCCGCCGTCGGATCGTCGCAGCACGCCGTCCATCTCGACTGCCCTCGGCGAATCGGCTCGTCGTCACCAGTTCCGGTCCGCGCTCCGGGACAGATATGTGCGTGGCCCCAAAAGCGGGGCGCATGTTCGACGAGATCATGGAGAAGTTCGAGGGCTCGCCGAGCCAGCAGGCCGTGATCCGGCTGCTGTTAGAGCGAGGCTTCTCCGTCAGCGACGAGGGGCGGGTGGTCTCCGGCGGGATCGAGATTCCCAACACGGGCATCGCTCGCGAGATCGACGTCGACCGGCGCGTCGTCGACTCGACCACCGATGCGATCCTCGAGGACGGAGAACTCCGGCGTATCTTCCAGAACATCTCGCAGGTGCCGAGTCTGATGGACCTCGCGCCGGTGCTCGACCTGACGGTCCTCTCGATCGAGGTCGACGACCCCGACGCCGAGGGGATCGTCGCGACAGTCACGGGCGTCGTCGCCGACCGCGGCGTCTCGATCCGCCAGACGATCAGCGAAGATCCCGAGTTCACCGACGAACCGCGCCTCTACCTCGTCACCGACCAGGACATCCCCGGTTCGCTCATCACGGAACTCCGTGATCTGCCGTTCGTTCGGTCGATCGAGTTGCAGTGACCGAGAACTGACGTCCCTCGTTCGCCATGGATTCGTACACCACCGTCGCCGAGGCCGCCACCGCCAGCTTCGAGGTGCAGGGATCGGAGTTTCTGGGCCACGTCCGCCCCGTCGAGTCGGTGGCTGCCGCCGAGGACTTCGTCGACGAAGTTCGCGAGACCTACGCCGACGCGACGCACAACGTCCCTGCCTACCGCGTGCGGACGGATCCGGACGCCGACTTTCTCCGTGAGTATTCGAGCGACGACGGCGAACCGTCGGGATCTGCCGGCAAACCCGCCCTCTCGGTCCTGCAAGGACAGGAACTCGAGAACGTCGCCGTCGTCGTCACGCGCTACTACGGCGGGACGAACCTCGGCGTCGGTGGTCTCGTCAGGGCGTACTCGCAGGCCGTGAAAGACGCCCTCGAGGCCGCCGGCGTGGTGGAACGGCGACCCCACGAGCGGGTCGTGATCGGCGTCGACTACGACGACTCGGGGACGGTTCGGGCCATCATCAAGAGCGAGGGCTACGACATCGACGCCGAATACGCTGAGGCCGTGACGTTCGCCGTCGACGTTCCGGTCGCCGAGGCCGACGCCTTTCGCGACCGACTCCGGAGCGCGACCAGCGGGCGGGCGAACCTCGATTGAGCGCCGTCTCACTCTGCGTCCGCGTTCGATCCGGACTGGTGAGCGACCGTCTCCATCGGCCCCACGAATCGGTCCATCGCGACGCCATCCACCTTCGAAGCGAAACGTATAATCGATGTCGCCTGTTGCCACGGGGTATGCATCCGATTGACGCGTCAGATTTGCACACCCTCGTGCAGGTAGGCGATCCGCGACTGTCTCCCGACGGTGAGCGGGTCGCGTTCGTCCGGCAGGCGGCCGACGACGACCAGTCCTCCGTCGCGACGATTCACGTCGTCCCGACCGACGGCGGTGAGCCCCGACAGTTCACCGTCTCCGAGGGCGTCGACAGCCAGCCCCGATGGAGCCCGGACGGCGAGTACCTGGCGTTCGTGAGCACGCGCGGGGCCGACGACGACCGCCCGCAGCTGTGGGTCCTTCCGACTGCGGGCGGCGAGGCGCGTCAGGTGACCGAGGTCGCTGGCGGCGTCGCCGGCATCGAGTGGAGTCCCGACGGCTCGCGCATCGTCTTCACGCAGGCGTCGACTCCCGAGGATCGCGAGGAAGGCCGTGACCTGTCCGTCGAGCCGGACTTCGAACCCGAGACGCCGGATCCGCGGGTCATCGACCGGCTCAACTTCCGCTCGATGCAACAGTACGCCGACGGGAAGCGAAACCACGTCTACGTGCTGGACGTCGAACGGGCGATCGCGGCCGCCGAGGCGGCGGGCGACGACCCGTCGCGCGAGGATGCGCTCACGCGCCTCACCGACGGCGACACGGACTACATCGGTGCCGCGTGGGGCGACGACGAGACGATCTACTACGCGAGCAAGCCCGCGGACGAGGATGTCCCGGACGATTCGGTCGTCCTCGACATCTACGCGCATCCGCTCGGCGCGGACGCCGACCCCGAGGTTCTCACGCAGACGATCGGCTGGGGTGGGATGATCGAGGCGACGACCGATGGATTGGTCGCGTTCCCGCGCACGCCCGAAGAGCGGATGACGATGCGACAGGTCGACATCGTCGTCTACGACACCGAGACCGGCGAGGAAGTGGTTCCGACGGATCCACTCGACCGGACGCTCGCCCACGGCGGCGGCTTCCAGTGGGGGCCGGACGAGGAGTCGCTCTTCTTCGCGACGCCCGATGAAGGGGCGGTCTGCCTGTGGTCCGCGCCCGGCGACGCGAGCGCCGATCCGGACCGTGTCTACGACGACGGGAGTCACGTCGATGGGTTCTCCGTCGGTGACGACCACCTGGCCGTCACGCAGAGCGAGTGGGACCACCCCGGCGACGTCTTCCTCGCCGACCGCTCGGGCGGCGATCCGACTCGCCTCACCGACGTCAACGCCGACTACTTCGCGGCGCACGCGGTCGCCGAACCCGAGGAACTGTGGTTCGAGAGTGACGGCGCCGAGTGTCAGGGCTGGCTGCTGACCCCGCCGTCTGGCGTTGAATCGGCCGACGACGCTGACCGCGACGATACAAACGGCGACGGTGGTGGCGCCGACGCGATCGGCGAGGAACCGTACCCACTCGTCGTCGAGATCCACGGCGGGCCGCACGTCCAGTGGACGACGTCGGGCACGATGTGGCACGAGTTCCAGACGCTCGCGGCCAACGGCTACGCCGTCTTCTGGTCGAACCCGCGCGGCTCGACGGGCTACGGCGAGGACTATGCGATGGCCACCTACCGCGACTGGGGCGACAAAACCCTCGAGGACGTTCTGGCAGGCGCCGACGTGGTGAGCGAGCGCCCCGAGATCGACGCCGACGAGCAGTACGTCACCGGCGGCAGTTTCGGCGGCTACATGGCCGCCTGGGCGGTCGGGCGCACCGACCGCTTCACCGCTGCGGTCGCCCAGCGCGGCGTCTACGACCTCACCGGCTTCTATGGCTCGACCGACGGCGCGTACAAACTCGTCGAATACGACTTCGGCACCACCCCGTGGGAGGAGCCACAGTTCCTCTGGGAGCATTCGCCGGTCTCGCTCGCCCCCGAGGTCGACACGCCGACGCTCCTCGTCCACTCGGATCGCGACTACCGGACGCCCGCCAACGGCGCCGAACTCTACTACACCGGCCTGAAGAAACACCGCGTCGACACCCGTCTAGTCCGGTACCCTCGCGAAGGGCACGAACTCTCGCGGTCGGGCGAACCGGGCCACGTCGTGGACCGAATCGAGCGGATCGTCCGCTGGTTCGACGGCTACTCCGACCGGAAAGACGTCCCACCGGCGCTCGAACGCGAACCGAACGCTGGCCTGTCCGCCGCTGGCGACACGGGCGAGGACGAGAAGGATGAAGACGAAACCGACGACGAGTCAGCCGACGACGCGTAACGGCGTTCGCAGTCCGGCCTAGCCGGTTCGTCTTGGTTTCGACGGCACGTGGTCGGCAGCCGAGATCCGTGACTCCTCCGTCCGTGAATCGTCCCTGACTACTAACTCGCTTCTCCACGAACGCCCGGGTATGGACCGAAACGTCGGTGGATTCGATCGTGCGCTTCGCGTTTTGGTCGCCCTCGTCCTGCTCGTCGTCGGCTATCGGCGGCGCGATTCGACGGCCGGGACACTCGCCTTCCTCGCCGGGAGCGACCTGCTGGCGACCGTCGTGATCGGCCGCTGTCCGGTGAACGCGCTACTCGGTATCGATACCTGCTCGTCGTGACCTCGCGGTTCGCTACCCTCACTGCTCGATTACCGAGACGTGAATGAAGTGAACGCCTTGCTCCTCGCGGCTTCGCCGCTCGGTTTTCCGCGTTTCTCGCTCACTGCGTTCGCTCCGAACCGCGCTCACGTCGTCCGGAACGCCCGATCCCCGGCATCGCCGAGTCCGGGGACGATGTAGCCGTCGTCGTCGAGATAGTCGTCGATCGAGACGGTGAGAAGGTCGGCCTGCGGGAACGCATCGCCGACGCGGAGCAGTCCTTCGGGGGCCGAGACGGCCGAGAGGACGATTAGGTGCTCCGGTTCGGGCGCGTTCTCGACGACGTGGTCGAGAACGGCGTTCATCGTCGACCCGGTCGCGAGCATCGGATCGGCGACGATGACGGTGTCGTCTTCGGTGATCTCGGGGAGCTTGACGTAGTCGATGGTGATCGGGAACGACCCGTCCTCGGCGCGGCCGCCGGACTCGTCCCGGCTGGCGCTGATGACGCCCTGGCGGGCGCGCGGGAACGCCTTCAGCAGTCCCTCGACGAACGGCGTCGCGGCCCGGAGGACGTTGATGATGACGACGTCGTCGAGCCCTTTGACGCGCTCGCCCATCGTCGGTTCGAGCGGCGTCTCGATCTCGACGTACTCCGTCTCCATCCGGCCGTCGATGATCTCGTAGCCACAGAGTCGGCCCAGTTTCACCAGTCCCTTCCGGAACGCGACCTGTTCGGTCTCGACCGATCGGAGCCGAGAGAGTGTATCGCTGGCGAGCCCGTGCGTGACGAGGTAGGCGTCGTCACGGTCTTCGATTGGCATGCAAGGTATTCGGACCAGTGCCTGCCTGAACCTTGCGGTCTCGCGTCGCCGCCACCGTCCGTGTCGCGGCGGCGACCTGTCGGGTGATCCCAGCATCGCCCGGAACGCTCGGTCGGGCCGCCCATCGATCCGACAGGGTCGGTCCCGGGCCGTGGTGACTCGTGGCACGCCCGGCCCTTTCGGCGACGAAGTTTATAACGACGCGAGTCATAGACCCGCGCCAGTCGGATGGAAGAGAGCATCTCCGGGTTCAAGATCCGCGGCGACTGGGGCGACGTCGTCGAGCATGGCGAACGGATCACCGCTGCCCTTCGGGAAGCGGACGCCCACGACGCCGAGACCGACGTCGGAAGCCAGTACGCTGACGCCTTCGTCGAGTGGGAGGAGTGGCGTCCAAAGAGTCACGAACGGCTGGACAGCCACGTCAGCGAGAAGACCGCCGAACAGGCTCGTGTCGAGGAAGGAAAGGGCGAAAAAGCCGGGAAGGACCCGGACGAGGACATCAAAACCGCCGGCGAAAAACTCTCGGAGTCCTACCGGGCACTCGAGGACGACGACGCCGACGAAGCCGTCAACAACTGGCGCGAGTCGATCGACTACGTCGCGCGCGCCGCCGACTCCGCCAGCCGCAAGGCGATCCGCCGCGTCGAGGACACCGTTTACCAGCGAGTGATGACCCAGCTGGCGCCCTACTACTTCGACAACGAACTGATCAGCGCCAACGTCCAGCAGTCGGGACGGGGCAACGGCACCGAGGAGTTCGTCTTCGAGGTCAACGTCAACGACGACGAACTCAAAGAGCGCGTCTCGGCGACGCTCGCCGACCTCGACGACGAGATCGACCGCTGGCACGTCGAGACCGAGAAGGACACCGAGGCCGCCGAAGCGATCGAAGGGGCCGAACCCCCGCCGGAGCCCGAAGACAGTTCGCGCTCCACGACGACCTGAGGCTGCGTTCGCGCGTCTCTCTCACTCATTCACTCTCACTCTCGGCACACGTTCTCATCGCGCGTCGGTCCTGCCGTGGCGACCCCCGAACACGTTGCGTCGGTCGGCACACACTTGTACCCCCCGCCGGTACGGGCGAGTAGATGGTCGACATCGTCACGCTGGGGACGTTCCTCGTCGCCGCTGGCGCCAGCCTCTTCATGGCCTGGTCGATCGGTGCTGGCTCCAGCGGGTCGACACCGTTCGCACCGGCGGTCGGCGCGAACGCGATTTCGGTGATGCGAGCTGGTTTTCTCGTCGGGTTGCTCGGCATCTCCGGGGCGATTCTCCAGGGACAGAACGTCTCCGAGGCGATGGGTCGGGATCTCATCGCCGGCGTCTCACTCTCGCCGGCGGCGGCGACGCTCGCGCTCTCGATCGCTGCCGCTCTCGTCGCAGCCGGGGTCTTCACCGGCTACCCGATCGCGACTGCCTTCACGGCCACCGGCTCGGTGATCGGCGTCGGTCTGGCGCTGGGCGGCGATCCCGCCTGGGCGAAGTACACCGAGATCGGGGCGATGTGGATACTCACTCCGTTCGTCGGCGGCTTCGCCGCGTACCTCATCGCCCGGTCGTTGCGTGACGAGCCGATCTCCGAGCGGACGCTCGTCGCCCTGCTCGGGGTGCTGGTCGGTGTCATCGTCGCCAACATCGAGTTCGCGGTTCTCGGTGAGGGGACCGCCGCGGCCTCGATCGCCGCGGCGGCCGGGGAGCCGATCCCCGGTCCCGCCGCAGTCGGCCCGATACTGGTAACGGTCGCCGTCGCAGTGCTCTGGGCCGTCCCGATCACGATCGGCATGCGCGCAGACCCCCTCAGAACCGAACGTCGGTTCCTCCTCGTCATGGGCGGCCTCGTCGCCTTCTCCGCCGGCGGCAGTCAGGTCGGGCTGGCGGTCGGTCCGCTCGTCCCCTTGAGCGAGGACGTCGGCCTCCCGCTCGTCGCCCTGCTCGCCGGCGGCGGCGTGGGGCTGTTGATCGGCTCGTGGACCGGCGCCCCTCGGATGATCAAGGCGATCTCGCAGGACTACTCCTCGCTCGGTCCGCGCCGTTCGATCGCGGCGCTCATCCCGTCGTTCGCTCTCGCTCAGGCCGCCGTCCTGTTCGGTATCCCCGTCTCCTTCAACGAAATCGTGGTCAGCTCCATCATCGGCAGCGGGTTCGCCGCAGCCGGCTCTGGGGGCGTCAGCGTCCGGAAGATCGGCTTTACGATCCTCGCGTGGATCCTCTCCTTTCTCGGGGCGCTCGCCGTCGGCTTCGGCGGCTTCAGCGCGTTCCAGTTCGTCGTCGGCTAGGATCGCGGCGAGACCGAAGGGTCTACTGTCGTCGGCCGGCGAGTGAGTGTATGACAGAGGCGGCTCGCATTCAGTGGCATCGTGATGCCGACACCTCTCCCCTGATCAGGGTCTGCTGGAGTCTCGGCGTCGGAACGCTGTTCGGAGCACTCGCCCTCATCGTCTTCGGCCGCCTGCTCGGACTCGCGGCCCAGGTCGGTGGGCAGGTACTCTTGCTCGGCGCACTCGTCGCGACGGGCGTGGCGGTACTGGCGCTCGCGATCGCGGGGAATTCGGCACAGCGCCTCGCAACCATCGTCGGCTACCTGCCCGTCGTCGAGTACACGCCGGACGAGGCGGCAGACACCCGTCTCAAACGCGGGATCGACGCGGCCGTCGGTGCCGTGTTCGTGGGCGCGCTCATCGCCGGTTTCGACACGCTCATCGTGGGTAACGTCGGCGAGATGCTCGCCGCGGCGACGATCCCGCTCTCGGTCGTCTTTCTCCTCGCTGCCGTCTTCATGCGCTCGACCGGCGTCCTCGACCCCGACGAAGGCGTCCTCTTCCTCTACGAGCCCGAAGACGCGATCGATCTGGAGCAGCTGTCGGCCGTCTCGACGCGGTCGATCGGGGGGTCGGCGATCGTCAGGCTCCGCTATCGAACTCCGGATAACGAGTATATTCCCGGGCCGCGACGCCTCCTCTTGCCACAGCGAGTCGCGACCGAACTCGAGTCACTCGTCGGATAACGAGCCGTTCGTCAGAAACGAGTCGCTCGTCGGATTCGACGGCGATCAGGCGCTGTCGCCGTTCTCTGCGACGGCTGGATCTGCTTCCGATTCCGATCCGTCCGCGGATTCGTTCTGATCCGGTTTTCTGAGCCTGGCTTTCATGATCCGCGTGTTCTCGACCTGCTCGACGCGGATATCGATCCCGTCGTAGCAGATCGACTCGCCCTCTTCGACGAGGCGACCGGCGCGGTTGAAGATGAAGCCGGCGATGGTCTCGAACTCCTCGCCCTCGGGGAGGTCGACGCCGAGGGCCTCGTTGACGTCCTCGATGTTGACCTCGCCGCGGACGATCATCGTCCGGTCGTCGACCGTCTCGATCGGCTCGTCTTCGCCGCCTTCTAAGATCTCGCCGACGATCTCTTCGATCATGTCCTCCATCGTCACTAGCCCCTCGGTCGTCCCGAACTCGTCGATGACGATGGCCATGTGCATGCGGTTCTCGCGCATCTCGGTCAACAACTCGTCGACGTTCTTCGACTCGGGGACGTGCAGCGTCGGCTGGATGACGTCGTTGATCGTCAGGTCGCCGTCGTCGGTCTCTCCATAGTTACGATCGCGGACCAGATCGCGGATGTTGACGACGCCGAGGATGTTGTCCAGGCTGTTCTCGTAGACGGGAATGCGAGCGTGTCCGCTCTGGATGCAGGTCTCGATGGCCTCGTCGATACTGTCGTCGACGGTGACGGCGGTCACGTCGAGTCGCGGCGTCATTACCTCCTTGACGATGGTGTTGTTGAAGCGGAAGATGCGCTGAAGCATCTCGTGTTCGTCCTCTTCTAAGACGCCCTCGCGCTCGCCCGACTCGATCATCTCCTGGATCTCGTCGCGCGTGACGTACGGCGACTCGATCTCGCCGCTCGATCCGGTCAGCTGGTTGATCCAGCGAGTGAGGTAATCGAAGAGAACGACCAGCGGGAGCAAGAGGTACTCCGTGGCTTTCAGTGGAGCAGCGACGCGGATCGACCAGGACTCGGGGTGCTCGACGGCGTAGGATTTCGGTGCACTCTCGCCGAAGAGGAGGACGATGGCGGTGATCCCAAACGTCGCGAGCAACACGCCGACGAGGCCACCGAAGTGGATCGACAGCACCGCCGTCGCGATCGAGGACATCGCGATGTTGACGATGTTGTTCCCGACGAGAATCGTCACGAGCAAGCGGTGTGGGTCCTCTTTCAACGCTTTCACTCGTTCAGCGCCCGGTACGCCGTCCTCGACGAGGCCGTCGATGCGGTGTTTCGGGAGCGAGAACATCGCGAGCTCCGACGACGAGAAGAACGCCGAACCGAGCAAGAGGGCGACGATCGCGACGCTCCCGAGGATCGTCACCGTCGACTCGGTCAGACTGACTCCGACGAACGGGATCTCGTACGCCGCGAGGACTGCCCCTGTCAGCGATCGAAGCACCATTGGCTGTCTGCAGTTTGCACTCCCCCCGATTAACGTTTGTCATGTGGGAAATCAACCTGCTCGCCGTTCACCCTCCAGATATACGGGCGATTCTGGGCTATGGGAGGAAACCCACTCCCTGCTCGTACGCCGTCTCGTCACCAGTGAGTCCCAATGAGCGCCATCGCCCGTATGTCGTTCCGGAACCAGTGACCCTGCCAGCGACGAGGTGTCGCCGGTCCCGGCGAGCCGTGCCGGAAGCCAACCGTTTTCGGACGCGATTCCGTACGTCGTGATATGACGAGCACCGCTTCCGACTCGATCACGCTCTATCGCCTGCAGGGCTGTCCGTTCTGTGAACGAGTCGTTCGCGTCCTCGACGACCTCGGCGTCGACTACCACTCTCACTTCGTCGAACCGCTGCACTCCCGGCGAAATGCGGTCAAACGTGCCGCGGGCGTGCGAACGGTCCCCGTCATCGTCGACGAGTCGACCGGCGTCACGATGGCCGAGAGTGAGAACATCGTCGCCTACCTCGAACGCACGTACGGCGAGGGTGGTGCCTGATGGTCGACTTCGACGTCGTCGACCTCGGTCCGACCGACCACGTCGCACTTGGCGAGACGGCCCCGGACTTCACGCGCCCGCTGGTTGCCGACGACGGTTGGCACGACGCCTCGTTCGCCGACACTGCCGGCTCGCCGACCGTCCTCGTCTTCACGACGATGGCCGGGGCATTTCCCGCCGAGTACACGCTCACCGAACTTCGTGACCGGGGAATCGGTGTGAGTGCGACGGACGCGGATCCAGCTCGGACTGAGGACGGAGACGAAGCCGACGACAGGGCCACAACCGACGAGGAAGCGACGCCACTCGACGCCGACCGACCGACGGCTGTAGCCTCCTCGGCGAGCGTCCTGGCCGTCTCCATCTCGAGTCCGTACGAACTCGCTCCGTTCCTGCGCGACCACGACCTCCCGTACGGCGTCTTCAGCGATCCGACGAACGCGGTCGCCGAGACCTACGGCGTGGTCCACGACCTCGACGGCATGACCGGCATCACCGAACCGCGTCCGGCGATCTTCGTCCTCGACGCGGACCGTACCGTCGAGTACGCCTGGGTCGCCACCGAGTGGCCGGACTTCCCCGACTACGACGAACTCGAGGCCGTGCTCGCCGACTGGTAGCCGAGGCGCTGTCTCGCCGCGTCGATGCGGGACTTCCAACCGTCCGAGCGCTACTTTTTTGCCCCGAATCCCCGGAGTAGCGGGCATGCCCCCGATTCGTGCGGCCGCCGACGCGATCGATGCCGGCGAGCTGGTCGTCTACCCGACCGAGACGGTGTACGGTCTCGGCGCCGACGCCCTCGATCCGAGTGCGATCGAGCGCGTCTTCGAGGCGAAAGGCAGGGACCGAGACAAGCCGCTCTCGATGGCCGTCCCCTCCGTCCCCTCGGCGCTCGAGCACGTCAGGGCGACCGACCGAGAACGCCGATTCATGGCGACGTTCCTCCCCGGCCCGGTCACAGTCCTCTGTACGCGTCGCTCGTCGGTCCCGGACGTGCTCACGGCCGGTCGGGACCGAGTCGGAATCCGCGTGCCCGACCACCCGCTCGCGTTGCGCCTCTGTGAACGCGCCGGCACGCCGATCACGGCCACGAGTGCGAACGTGAGTGGCCGACCGAGCGTCCGTCGTCCGGACGAACTCGACGATTCGATCCGCGAGCAGGCGGCGGTCGTCTTGGACGGCGGCGAGACCGACGGAACCGAGAGTACGGTGGTCGACGTCGCCACCGACACCATCCACCGTCGTGGCGCACGCGCCGACGACATCGAACACTGGCTCACCGCGAACTGACGACGGTCGCCGATCTCGTACTTCTCTCTGGCCGCACCGTCATGCGAGTAGCGACCGTCGTGTCGCCCCTATCGTCGTTCGAGCAGCGATCGCAGTGTTCGGGTGCGGACGCCGCACTTGTGGGCGTAGTCACAGTGGTCACACTTCGACCGGTCGTTCGTCCGCGGCGGCGGGCCGTCGATTTCGCGGACGGTCCGGAGTGTCCGCCGGTAGGCGGCTTTCCGACGGGTCGTGAGGTCGATGCGTCGGATCACGGCGGCGGCTGGATACTCGACGTAGGCCGACTCGACGGATTGTTCGCGCTCCCAGGCGAGGGCCTTCGCCGCCGCGACGGCGACGATCGAGTGACTCTCCCAGACACCGCGATCGGGCGGCGTGCCCGTCGAGACGATAACCGGTTCGAGCGGCGCCTCGAACACCTTGTGAACGATGCCGCGACAGTCACGACCGTCGACCAG
This sequence comes from Halovivax ruber XH-70, assembly GCF_000328525.1. Classification (NCBI taxonomy): domain Archaea; kingdom Methanobacteriati; phylum Methanobacteriota; class Halobacteria; order Halobacteriales; family Natrialbaceae; genus Halovivax; species Halovivax ruber. The sequence continues at coordinate 3,151,309 of NC_019964.1, read as the reverse complement.
GACTTCCCGACTCGCCGGGGTACAGCACTCGCGCCAGCGATCGTGGCGCGTCTTCGCGTCGGCCAGCTGTCGCTGGTACACTGCAGGATCGATTTCGATCGGTTCGGCGGCGAGTGACAGTCGATCCGCACGGAGAAGCTCGTCGTACCGGAAGGCGAGCGATCTGACTCGCTCGACGTGTGGTGGCGGATCTCGGTCGTCGTCGACCCACTCGTAGTAACACTGGCGCGGACAGAACGCCGCCGACCTGAGATCGCTGAACGTCACGCTCACCATGGACCGTCCTGGCCGCGGCTTCCGATATAAACCGTCGGCCGCAACTGTCGTCGTCAACGCTTGACACCCGTGGCCCGGCGTTGCGTCGGTGTCGTGAACCGGCTAGAAGGAGACGTCGGTTTCCATGCCTTCCGTCGCGTCTTCGAGGCCGTCCTCCCGGACGTCGCTCGCCATGCGCGTCGAAATTCCCGTATCCGCGAGGATACTGTCGAACTCGTCACGGTAGCGGTCGTTGGCCGCCCGCGACTCGGCGTTGGCCTCTGCGATGGCCCGGTACCGGGCGACGTCCTCGACGGCGCAGTCGAACTCGTCGGCGATGGTCTCGACAGACCCGTCGTGTTCGCGCAGGGCCACGAGATCGACGTCCTCGACGGCGTCGTCTCGCGTCAGGTGCATCGCCAGCCTCGCTTCGAAGACTTCGTCGGTATCGACACCGATCTCGCCGGCGATGGCGTCGTCACTCGCCCCGTCGTAGAACTCGCGTGCGACCGTTCGGAGCTCCGCCGTCGAGAGCGCGGTGTCGAACGTGTACCGGTTGCGAAGCTGTTCGATGACACCGTTGAGGCGCTCGTCGACGCTTCGCTCGTCCTGTTCGAGCGAGCCCCGGTCTGCCTCTTGCGATTCGGTGACCGCCTCCTCGTCGGTCACCTCGGTGAAGATGTCCCGGAGTTCCTCGGTTTTCTCGTTCATGGGTGGGAACTCCCGACGGGCGCGTATATAAGCCTGTTGCCAGATCCCGTCACGTCGGAGTCGTCCCGGCCGTGCATCGCCGATCCGACCGTCCGTCTGCCGGGGAGTGCTGCTTGTGCTCTCGGTGACTGTCACGCGCTCTAGTACCGCCTCGATTCACGCGGGTTTATACCGGATGGGGGACCTAGGCCAGTGCAATGGCGCAAGCGGGGAACGCGGAACTCATCGACGACTTCGAGCAGTTCTTCCGCAACTACTACGACGCGGAGATCAAGGAACTCGCACAGCGCTACCCGGGCGAGCAGCGCTCGCTCTTCGTCGATTTCGACGACGTCCACCGGTACAACCCGGATCTGGCGGACGACTACCTGGCCCAGCCCGAGCAGCTTCGCCAGTACGCAGAGGAGGCGCTGCGGCTGTACGACCTGCCGATCGACGTGAGCCTCGGGCGCGCACACGTCCGCATCAGGAACCTTCCGGAGACGGAGACGCCCGAGATCCGCGAGATCAGGTCACAGCACATGAACCGGCTCGTGGCGGTCCGCGGCATCGTCCGGAAGGCCACGGACGTTCGCCCGAAAGTGGAGGAGGCCGCGTTCGAGTGCCAACTCTGTGGTACTCTCACGCGGGTCCCCCAATCGACCGGCGACTTTCAGGAACCCCACGAGTGTCAGGGCTGTGAGCGACAGGGCCCCTTCCGGGTGAACTTCGACCAGTCAGAGTTTATCGACTCTCAGAAGTTGCGCATCCAGGAGAGCCCCGAGGGACTGCGCGGTGGTGAGACGCCCCAGGCGATCGACATCCACATCGAGGACGACATCACCGGCGAGGTCACCCCCGGCGACCACGTCTCCGCCGTCGGCGTCCTCCGGCTCGAACAGCAGGGCTCGGACCAGGACAAGTCGCCCGTCTTCGACTTCTACATGGATGGCATGTCCGTCGAGATCGACGAAGAGCAGTTCGAGGACATGGACATCACCGAGGAAGACAAAGCCGAGATCGTCCGTCTCTCACAGCGCGATGATATCTACGACACGATGGTCGACTCCATCGCCCCCTCGATCTTCGGCTACGACCAGGAGAAGCTCTCGATGATGCTCCAGCTCTTCTCCGGCGTCACCAAGCACCTCCCCGACGGCTCGCGCATCCGCGGCGACCTCCACATGCTGCTGATCGGTGACCCTGGTACTGGCAAATCGCAGATGCTGTCGTATATCCAAAATATCGCGCCCCGTTCCGTCTACACCTCCGGCAAGGGTTCGTCGTCGGCCGGGTTGACGGCAGCCGCGGTTCGCGACGACTTCGGCGACGGCGATCAGTGGTCGCTCGAAGCCGGTGCGCTGGTCCTCGCCGATCAGGGGATCGCGGCGGTCGACGAGCTCGACAAGATGGCTCCCGACGACCGATCGGCGATGCACGAGGCCTTAGAGCAGCAGAAAATCTCCGTCTCGAAGGCCGGGATCAACGCGACGCTCAAGTCGCGCTGTTCGCTGCTTGGCGCGGCGAACCCGAAGTACGGCCGGTTCGACCAGTACGAACCGATCGGCGAGCAGATCGATCTCGAACCCGCGCTCATCTCGCGATTCGACCTCATCTTCACCGTCACGGACCAGCCCGACGAGGAGAAGGACGCGAACCTGGCCGAGCACATCCTGACGACGAACTACGCGGGGGAGCTGACGACCCAGCGCGCGGAGATGAACTCGACCGACGTCAGCGCCGCCGAAATCGAGGAGATGACCGAGTCTGTCGACCCGGCGATCGACGCCGATCTCCTCCGGAAGTACATCGCTTACGCGAAACAGAACTGCCATCCACGGATGACTGAGGCGGCACGCGAGGCGATCCAGGACTTCTACGTCGACCTCCGCTCGAAGGGCGTCGACGAAGACGCGCCGGTTCCGGTCACCGCCCGACAGCTAGAGGCACTCGTCCGCCTCGCGGAAGCGAGTGCGCGGATCCGTCTCTCCGATACTGTCAGTCGCGAGGACGCAGAGCGTATCATCAAGATCACGCGAGACAGTCTTCAGGACATCGGGGTCGACCCGGAGACGGGCGAGTTCGACGCGGACATCGTCGAGGCCGGTCGCTCGAAATCCCAGCGCGACCGGATCAAGAACATCAAGGCCCTCATCGGCGACGTCGAGGAGGAGTACGACGACGGCGCGCCGATCGACGTCGTCCTAGAACGCGCCGAAGACATCGGCATGGACGAGTCCCAGGCCGAACACGAGATCGAGAAACTCAAACAGAAGGGTGAGGTTTACGAGCCCAAAACGGATCACCTGCGGACGACGTAGTCGCTCCCCGAACGCGGACTGATCTTTCGTCTGGCTGTTTTTACTCGTATTCCACGTTCCGATCTCGCGATCGGTCGCTCACCCGACTGTCCGTCTCCCTCGGGTCCGTGTCAAGCAGGTCGTCGACGCGGCGTTCGAACGCCGCTTCGTCGATCTCGCCGCGGGCGTAGCGCTCGCGAAGCGTCTCGAGCGGGTCTTGACGCTCGCTGGCGACGTCGTCCGTTCGCGCTTCTGTCTCGACATCACACTCCTCGTCGCTGAGTCCGGAGAGCACGCTGAGGAGCGGCACGAGCAGGAACCAGCCGACGATGAAGATGGCGAGCCCGATCGACGAATCCAGAAAGATGAGCGCGAGGGTGCCGATCGGCAGCGTCGCGACGGCGATCACCGGGATGAGGGCTTCGATCAGGGGAGAGACGGACCGGCGCATGACACTAGATTGGCATATCACTGAAAAAGCCGTTGTGGTTGGCTGGGCGATCTGGTGTGCTCGGTCTATAGCTCTGAGAGTGTCTGGACGGTCTTGCGAATCGTGACCGGGGCGACGTCGGCGACGGAGCCGGCTTCGGCCTGTGTGACGGGGCAGCCCTGGCGTTTCGCCGCCACGTACAGGCAGGCGGCGGCGACGCCGCAGGGGTTGCGGCCGCCGATGGCGTTGTTGGTCACCAATCGCTCGATAAACGAACGGGCGAGTCGTTCGACGTCGGTCGAGAGGTCGAGTTCGGAGGCGAATCGAGGGACGTACGTCGTAGGTTCGATGGGTCCAGTCGGGAGTCCGAGCTCGCGGTTCATCGCGTCGTAGGCCGCTTTGAGCTCGGCGTCGGTCGCGCTTGCGTTGGCGACGACCTCGTCGATCGTTCGCGGAACCTCGAGCGTCCGGGCGACGGTGTAGACGCAGGCGGCGGCGAAGCCTTCGATCGATCGGCCCGGGAGGAGGCCGTCGTTCTGGGCCGATTCGAAGAGGCGGCAGGCCTGCTCTCGTGCATCGAGCGGGAGTGAGAGCCGATCGACGAGTCCCTTGATCTGTGAGAATCCACAGACTCGGTTGCTGTCGGCCTTCGTGGCGATCCGCGCCCGATCGTGTTCGCGTCGAAGGCGGGCGAGTTGTCGGCGCTTTCGACCGGTGATGCGGCCACGCGCCTCGTAGCCGATTTCGGTCGAGAGGCCGCGGTCGTGACGCGATCGAGTGAGTGGTGCGCCGGTCCGTCGTCGATCCGGTCCGTCCTCGAACGAGCGCCACTCCGGGCCGTGGTCGATGGCGTCCTCTGCGACGACGAGGCCACACTCCTCACAGCACAGTTCAGTGCCGTCCATCCGAAGTCGCCCGGCACATTCGGGACAGTTATCGCTATCAGTTACGCCCATGCATAACTGAATGTAGAAACTCCTATACAATAAATCTACTGAACATATACCGTTGAATAAATTTAGGCCATAGTGACATTCATTCTGGTAATCCGTGTCGCCAGCCCGATGACAATTCGCTCGAAAAAGCGTTCCTCCCGGTTCGTACGCAGAATGTTTCTCTGGGAGTCGAAGCGTCACAGGCAGTGCTCACACTCGTTTGCTTTCGCTTCCACACGCCCATTCGCTCGACCACGTCCTGCCGCGGGTGTGCTTGCTCGGTCTGCCACCCCACAATCCACCACCCCAGCCACGCCGTCAGCGGCGGTTTACTCGGTGTACTCGCTGCCGACGACCTCGCGGATGCGTTCTGCCGTCACCGGACCGACGCCCTCGACCTCCAGGAGGTCGTCCTCGCGGGCCGTCATGACGGCCTCGACGGTGCCGAACTCGGCCAGCAGCGCTCGGGCCGTCACGGGGCCGATTTCGGCGATGGCGGAGACGACGTACTCCTGTTGTTCGCCGAGGGTCTTGTCCTGCTTCTCGCCGTGGACGGAGACCTCGCGGTCGGCGGTCTCCTGCTCTCGCCCGGCGATGACGGCCAGGAGTTCGGTCGTGTCGGCTTCGCTCTCAGTTCGCAGGACGCTCGCCCCGAAGTCGACGGCCAGACTCGAGAGTGCGCCCCGAATCGCGTTCGGGTGGATATCTCGCTGTTCGTAGAGTCCCTCGCCCTCGACCACGACGACCGGCCGGCTGTAGTGGCGCGCCATCGCCCCGACCTGCTCGAAGACCGACCGGTCGCCGCCGACCAGCGAGTCGACGAAGTCCGCCGTCGACTTGCGCTCGACCACGACGCGATCCGAACAGACGTAGTCGCCGACCGATAGCGTCTCCAGTCGAACCTCGGCGTCGTCGCGTTTCGAGAGGTCGCGTGCGATGTTCGCGTCCATCTCACGCTGGTCGGCGACGATTTCGACTGTGTCAGAATCGCCCGACGGCACCGGGGTCGATTCGGATTCTCCACCTGAAACAGGGGGGTTGTCGGTCGAATCTTCGTCAGTTTCTGCCGCGAAATCCTGGAGGCCCGGCTGCTCGTCGACCCCTCCGTTTCGACTGGAACTGCCGTCATTCCGAGTGCCAGTGCTGTCGCCGGCTTCGCCTTCGCCTGAAGCACCGGCAGACGGTGATTCGTCCCCATCGAAGTCAGCGAGCGAGTGCTGGGCGTCGTCGAGTTCGTCGGCGAGGTCGTCGGCCATGCTCTTCAACTGGCGCAGTTCGGATTCCATCTCCTTCTCGCGCCGGCGTGAGATCCAGAAGTACGCCTCGTCGCGGGTGTCCTCGGCCATCAGGACGGCGACGCGTCCCTCCGACTGCCGACCGGTCCGGCCCTTGCGCTGGATCGAGCGGATGGCCGTCGGGACGGGTTCGTAGAACAGGACGAGGTCGACCTCGGGCACGTCGAGTCCCTCCTCCGCGACGGAGGTCGAGACGAGCACCTCGAACTCGCCGGCGCGGAAGGCCTCCAGGGCGTCCTGCTGTTCGGTCTGGGTCATGCCGTCGGAACCCTCGCGGTCGCCCTGGCCGACGAAGCGCCGGGCGTCGAAGCTCTCCGAGAGGAACTCGGTGAGCGCCTCCGCCGTGTCCCGCGATTCGGTGAAGACGATGACTCGTTCGCCACCTTCCAGGCCGAGGGTTTCGGCCAGCAGCATGCGCGTTTTGGCGTACTTGGGGTGCAGATCGTCGAACTTCTCGGCCTTGCGCATCGCCTCGCGCACGCGTGGGTCGGACACCAGCCGCTGGCTCGCCTTCGACGCACCGGAGGAGCGAGCCTGGTTGCGCTGGCGTTCGAAGTACCGTCGCAGGGCCTCGACGCTCTGGGTCTCCACCAGCGTCACGGCCTGGCGGAGCTTCATCACCTCCGCGTGGGCGGACATGCCCTTGTAGCCCTCCGACTGGTCGTTGTTGATCAATTTCTGCAACTCCGCGCGCATCTTGTTCAGGTCCTTCTGGGACTGGTCGGGCTGGGTGGAGGAGGCGACGCCGAGTTCCTTCAGCTTCTCCAGTCGGTCGGTGATCACCTCGTTCAACGCGTCGCGAATCTCGAGCACCTCGTCGGGGAGGTCGATCCGCTCCCACTCGACGTCGGTGTCGTGGGTGAACTCCTCGACGTCGGCGTCCTCGCGGGTCATCACCGCGACCTCCTGCAGCCCGAGGTTGTCACAGACGTCCAGGATCGCTTCTTCGTCGCCGCCCGGCGAGGCCGACATCCCGGTCACCAGCGGGTCGCGAGCGTCGGCGTGGTAGCGCTCGGCGATGTAGTTATACGCGTAGTCGCCGGTCGCGCGGTGACACTCGTCGAAGGTGAGATGGGTCACGTCTGAAAGCGAGATCCGACTGCCGACGAGGTCGTTCTCGATCACCTGCGGCGTCGCCAGGACGATCGTCGCCTCGTCCCACAGCGCCTGCCGGTCGTCCGGGCTCACTTCGCCCGTGAAGACGACGATCTCGTCGTCGGGGATCTGCAGCGCCTCGCGATAGAACTCGGCGTGTTGCTGGACGAGCGGTTTCGTCGGCGCGAGCATGAGCGACGTGCCGCCGACTTCGTCGAGCCGTCGGGCGGTCACCAGTAGGCTCACGGTCGTCTTCCCGAGACCCGTCGGGAGACAGACGAGCGTGTCGTCGTCGGCCGCGGTGCCCGCGAGCTGGAGCTGATACAGCCGCCGCTCCAGGAAGTCGGGCTTCAGGAGGGGATGATCGATGGAGGGGATCTCCTCGTCCGTCACTGCCATTGAACGGGCTTCGTCACTGGATCGGTTAAGGGTTGAGATAGCGTGGTGGAAGTGAACGACGGTGGTGTGGCGTTTCCCACTTCTCCGTCCACGATGTCTGGGTCGTGTTTTGGATTCGATTGGCTCCCGTGAATCTGGGCCAGTTCACGAGGGGACGCCCTTCAAAAAATACTTGTTCCTAACCGCAAATTCAGCCCTATTGTGTCTCTGAAACGATTCTATTCTCGTACTGATGCCTGGTTGCGGGGTCTTCCCCGTGGGCCGTATGCGGTTTTCATTGGGATTTCCGCGGGGCTCGGCTGGCTCGCAGTCAGTCTCCTGCTGGGTGCAGAGTTTCCCTACGCTGGAGCATTCACGATAGCGATCGTCTTGTTCACGCTGGAACTCGTAACCGGAAGTTGGCAAAATAGTGCCGAGTGACGACACTGTCTACGTTGTATTCACATATGGAATCTCGTTTCGGTGGCTGTCGGCTCTGTGTTGTCGGTCTCCTCTGTCTCAATCTCTTCCCGCTCTTCGGAACTGGAGCACTCGGCTGGGGAGTGAACGAACTTATAGTCCTGTATTGGATCGAGTGGTTCGTCGTGATCGCCGTTGGGGCTGTCCGAGCATGGCCTGCCAGACTCGTCACGTACCCGATTCCTGAGCAGCGACGCGAACCGTCTGTCCGGGTGAGACGAGGCACGCTCGACATCGCCGGTCGATCCGTTCTTGCTCGGAACGTGCCCTCGATCGTCGCGCAACTGCTCGGATTTCTTGCTTTCTGGACCGTGACGGGAGCGGCCCTCCTCTGGTCGGCATCGCCACTGTCGCATCCGTGGTGGGAACTGCACGCTGGCGTGGTAGTCACAGCCGGATTGCTCGCGCTGGGACACGGCTTGCTGGCGCGGGCATACTTCCGGACGAACCAATTCGAACGGGAGTCCCCCGAATCGGCCGCTGCCGCATCGTCGGCGTACACAGTCGGAATACTCGTTCTCGTCGGCTTGGTCGTCTCCGTTTCGCTGTCAGGGAGTGCTTCGGATCCTGCGCCACTGGCTGTCCTCTACGCCATCGTCGGTGGGAAACTCGCCCTCGTCGCGCTCGTCCATACCCGCCGCTGGCGATGGTTCAGACGGACAACCGAGACTCCCATCGAGTACGAGCAAGCGTTCTTCGCGGGGCTCTCTCGTCAGGGTGGGTTGACCGAGATCGGTGCGGTCCCGTCGGTTCCTCACCCCGGTGCCACCCCACAGACGACCGTTCGTCCCAGTATCTCGAGTATTGTGGCCGCCAGCCCCTTCCGTGGATTACTGGGAATCCATGCGTCGCTTTCGGTGTTCGTTTCGACCGGATTCGCTCTCCTCTTTGTCGTCGACGGCCGACCGATCGCCTCCACCGGTTCGCTGACCGTCGGGTTCCTCCTCGTGACACTCCCCGCCCTGATCGTCTCGCTCCCGCGACACGGGAGTCTCGAATACGAGTGCTACGACGACCAACTCGTGTGCTACGACCGCTGGCTTGGGGAACCCGTCTGGCAACTCCCATACGACACGATCGAGTCGGTCTCTGTCGACCGGGGATTCGCCGCTCGCATCGCGGGCTACGGCACGGTACGTGTCGAGACGTTGGACGATCGACTGGCGGAGTTGGCGTATCTGCGGGAGTATCGGGGCGTTGCCGACGCCATCCAGCGCCGCGCGACGCTCCCGGCTGGTGGGTGAGGGTTTCCCATACAAGGTGGCATACTGAATGCCCTCAAATGCTGTTGCAAATGGCAGCGGTCACATCCTCGCCACGCTGACGGTGGTTTTACTCCGTCGGCGATGACCCCTCCCGTCCGGCGCGTGCTTTCAACCGTTCCGAAAATTCAGAGAGGTTCATCCCGGCCGCACAGTCCGGACAGCACCAGCGTTCTGCCGTCTGGTAGTCGTGCGACAACGCGGCTGGCGGCTCGGTGGTGACCCGAAACAGCCGCGCCGGTGCCACGTCCCGATCACACCGATAGCACTCCCGATCAGATACCGTCTCGCCGGTCCCGTCGCGCGTTCGCTCGACGGATTTCATCCGAGCACCTCGCAGTCCGACGGCTCGAACCGATCGAAGCGACTCGGCCCCCAATCCCGGAAAACGAAACTCAGCGACGGGTAGCGATACGACTCTCTAGGCAACGGGCGTGCGAGACCTTTTTGTCTCGAAGGTGTGTTTCGGAACATGGCGACCAGAATCCCGGCTAGGGGATTTGGAAGCCACGTCTCGGGTGCCTCTAACACCCGGGGCATTTCTGCCCATGCGGACGCGGCTTCCGTCTGGATAATTGACGTGATGGGTAATATAGTTACTGGTGGCTGGTGGAATCAAGTCGGCGATCACGATTGATTTCGCCATCCCTCGCCGCGAACCCCTTCGCTTCCACTGGAACTCCCACCGCTAGATGGGTGCAAACAGGGCGGTGCGAATGGGACGCCACGAACGGAGTGCGGGCCGTCAGCGCGTTGACTGGGCGACTGGTTCGACGTCACGGTCACCACCGTCACTCACCGCCTCGACAACCGCTTTGTAGCCACGGCCGCTACTTCCGCCCGTGACAGAACACGACGTTTCTGACCTTTCGGCGCGCGAACGGGGTCGCCTGATGAAGACGGCCGTCTCGCCGCGACCGATCGCCTGGATTTCGACGCGGAGTCCCGACGGCGTGGACAACCTCGCGCCGTTTTCGGCGTACAACTACGTCTCTTCGGCCGAACCGGTCGTCTCCTTCAGCGTGCCGGCGGGCGACCGCGACGAACTGAAGGACACGGCGCGGAACGTCCTGGAGACGGGCGAGTTCGCAGTGAACGTCGCCGCCGAGGCGCTCGCCGAGGAGATGGACGCCACGTCGGCCTCGCTCGACGCCGACGAGAGCGAGTTCGACTTCGCCGAGGTCGAACGCGCGCCGTGTACGACGATCGACGCTTCGCGCGTGGCCGACGCACCCGTCACGATGGAGTGTACGCTCTACGGCACTATGACCGTCCACGACCGGCTACTCACGCTCGGCGACGTCCGCCACGTCCACGTCGACGAGGGCGTCCAGACCGACGGCCAGATCGACGCGACGAAACTCGAGACGGTCGCGCGGCTCGGCGGGCCGTACTACACGGATTCCGATCCGATCGACCTCGAACGACAGTTCTGAGCGCGGACAGGCGGTGGCGTCCGGTGATAGTGGGCTGGTCTTACTCGTCGGGGCCGTCCCTGACGAGGACGTTCCCGTCGGCGTCGACGACGACCGTATACTCGCCGTACGCGAACCTGATTCGGCCGGTGGATCGTCCCGCTCCCGCGAAGAGGGCCTGCAACGCGTCGGGGTCGACGACGTCGTGGAGTGGCTGGAGCTCGGCCGGCTCGCAGCCGCTGGCGGCCGCGACGGCGTCGACGATCGAGACCACGAGCTCGTCACGACAGCCGCCAGTCGGCGCATTCGTCGTCATACGTTTCGATACCTTCTCCAGGCCTAATAGGATGGACGTTCCGTTAGACACCTTTTTATAACGGGGTTACTATGGCTGGCCAGGCGCGCGAACGAACCGGCTCGTCACTCGACGTGTTCGCCGGCGAGTGTCTCGAGCCCGCGTCGCAGTCGCTGGCCGACGGCGGAGGACGATATGCCGAGTTCCTCGGCGAGTTCGGCCTGGGACACCTGCCGCGGATCCTCGAAGTAGCCACGCTGATACGCCATCGTGAGCGTCTCGTTCTGTGGACTCGAGAGAGTGTCGTCGCCGGACCCGAAGTACTCGCCGACCGATTCCAGCCGCTGGACAGTCAGTGGGACGTCGTGTGCCAGACAGCACTCCTGAAACGCCGACGTCGCGGCACTGTCCTCGAACCAGACGGTCAGTTGCCACCGATCCGGCGTCCCCTGTGCCTCGAGGACGATTCCGTCCGTGTCGGTGATACAGCGGACGAGGGGACTGTCGACCTTCCAGGCCGTCTTGTAGAACGCCCCGTCGTCCGTCCGTTCGATTCGATCGACGATGGCGAAGTTCTCCTCCGCGCTAATCGCCGATTCGACCGCGGTAGGCGGTGTGCCGCTCATCCAGACGTATGGAATCGCGAGTGACCCGTCTCGGCCGATGTAGACGACGTCGACCGTGATCGAGTCGAATTGGGAGACGATTCGTCGGGGGACCGAGTCGGGCGCTGCCGCAGTATTGGGGGAGGTGAGGGCGACGACCCGCATGGTCCACGAAAAATTAACCAATGGAAATAAGCAATACGATAGTTTATTTCGTTTGGTTTCCCACTGGTGGTCGGTTGCTGTCTGGGTTAGAACGGACCGATCTGGATCGCGATCCAGGCCGCCACGCCGGCGTAGATCGGGATCGTCAGGTTGTCGTCGAGTACGAAGTCACCGCGTCGGACCGTCACCCCATCTGCGACGGTCGCCCCGAGGGCAGCCGCGACGACGGCGAGCGGATAGTCGCGGAGGAACGGCGTCGCGAGCACGACACAGAGGACGAACATGCCGGCGAGCGTCCGCCCGTCTTTGACCCGCTGGAGCGAGTCCGCCGAGAGGGCGCCGCTGATCGGATCGCCGAGCGACAGCATCAACATCGCTGGCAGGGCGATGTGCGACCCGAAGACCACCACGACCACCGCCATACTGACCATGTACCAGCCGTAGCCGGCGAACTGGTCCTGTTCGTACTCGCGGGTCAGCCTGTCGAAGAGCCACCACTCCAGTCCGAAGTGGAGTCGCAGGATCTCGAGGCCGACGGCGCCGGTCGCGAGCACGACGAGCAGGATACGGAACCACTGCCAGGTCAGCCCGAGCTCGAGCGACTGCGCGAGCAGGTAGAGAACGACGAGGCCGGAGCCACTCGCGTGCACCAGTCGTCGCTTCAGTTCGTCCGCCATCGTCTGGTCGCTTCGTCGGCGTTCCCTTCAGTCAATCGGTTGGCCGTGGCGGATTTGCTGTGTGCCAACGCATCGCTCGATTGTCGGCTGGCATTCCACAGCGGGCTCAGCCGTCGAGTTCGTCGAACGTCAGGTCACCCGTGCGGAGCCCTTCGATGGTCGCGGCGAGGTCGTCGATCGAGACGCGTTTCTGGGCCGTCGTGTCGCGTTCGCGAAGGGTGACCGTCCCTGAATGCGCTTCGGCTCCGTCCGCGCCGCTCCGACCGTCGCCGCTCGCTTCGCTTCCCTCCACCGTCTCGTAGTCGACGGTCACACAGTACGGCGTCCCGATCTCGTCCTGTCTGCGGTAGCGGCGACCGATGTTACCCGAATCGTCGTACGTGACCGACAGGCCCACTGCGCGTAACTCGTCGACGATGTCTCGCGCCCGCGCTTCGAGTTCGTCGTCCGATTGCAGGGGGAAGACGCCGACGAACGTAGGGGCGACCTCCGGTTCGAGTGCCAGGTACGTCCGGTCCTCGCCGTCGACCTCGTCCTCGCGGTAGGCGTGGTGGCAGACGGTGTAGACGAGTCGGTCGACGCCGAACGACGGTTCGATGACGTGCGGAACGATGTGTTCGCCGGCCTCGGTCTGTTCCTCGACGGCGAAGCCGGTTTTTGCGACGGGGATCTCGTGATGCTCGCCGTCGACCTCGATTTCGACGCTCTCCGCGTCTCGCGGCTCCGATCCGTCGCCGCTCGACTCTCCCGCGGCCGTTTCGGCCGCGCTCTCGAACGCGGCCCGATCCCGCTCCGCTTTGGTCTCGAGCGCGTCCACGACGGCTTGGGCATCGCCGCCGAACTCCGGACCCAGGTAGCTCATGTCGGGGTCGACGACGGCACGCTCGACGGTTCTGGGCTCGTCGTACTGCTGGAAGACCGTAAAGCGATCCTCCGAGTACTCGTCGTGCTTCGAGAGGTCGTAGGCGCCGCGATCGGAGAAGCCGGCGATCTCGATCCAGTTGCCGTCGATCTCGGCTTCGGCGTCCCAGCAGTCGCTCGCGTAGTGTGAGCGTTCTCCGGCGAGGTGCTGGCGGTAGCGAAACCGGTCCATGTCGACACCGAGGGAGTCGTACCACTCCCTGGCGACGCCGAGGTAGTAGGCGATCCAGGGCTGGAGCGTCCCCGCCTCGACGGCGTCGCCGATGGTGGTCTCGACGTGGCCACCGCCAGATTCCTCCTGTTCGCTCGCGGGATAGAGCGTCACGTCGACATCTGTGACGGCCGAGAGGTCGGGCTCGTCGTCCTCGGGGTCGACGAACAGTTCCAGTTCGGCCTGCGTGAACTCCCGCGTGCGGATGATCGAGCGACGGGGGCTGATCTCGTTGCGGTAGGCGCGGCCGATCTGGGTGACGCCGAAGGGGAGCTGGTTTCGCGCGTACTCCTTCAAGCGGGGGAACTCGACGAAGATGCCCTGGGCGGTCTCCGGGCGGAGGTAGCCGGGCTGGGCGTCGCCGGGGCCGATGTTCGTCGCGAACATGAGGTTGAACGTCTCGACGGCCTGGTCGGCGAGGCCGGCACCGCAGGCCGGGCAGACGAGTTCGTACTCGGCGATGATCTCCTCGACCTCGGGGATGGGGAGGCCTTCGGCGTCCTCGTACTCCGTGTTGTCCTCGACGACGTGGTCGGCACGGTGGCTCTCGCCGCACTCTGGACACTCGACGAGCATGTCGTCGAAGGTGTCGAGGTGGCTCGAGGCCTCGAAGACCGGTTCGGGCATGATCGTCGGCGCGTCGATCTCCATGTTGCCTTCGGCGACGGCGAATCGCTCGCGCCAGGCGTCCTCGACGTTGCCCTTCAGTGCCGCACCCTGCGGACCGAACGTGTAGAAGCCGCCGACGCCGCCGTACGCGCCGGAGGCCTGGAAGAAGTAGCCCCGCCGCTTTGCGAGTTCGACCAGTTGCTCGCTGGTTCGGGCGTCGTCCGTGGAAGTCGTGCCGTCGTCACTCATACAGGGCCCTCAGCAGGTCGATGTCCCGGACGATGCCGACGAGGCGCTCGCCCGTGACGAGCGGGATCTGTTCGATGTCGTTCGAGATCATCTCCTGGGCGGCCTCCTCGACGCCGCGGTGCTGGGTCACGGTCACGACGTCGTCGGACATGAACTCCCGGACGGGACCGGTCGGCAGTTCGATGTCACGGGTCGGGAGCGACCGGCTTCCGACGGCCTTGATCCCTTCCCAGGACCACTCGGCGTCCTGATCCGGGAAGTTGTCGCCCGTCGACTCCTCGCCTTCGACGATGTGAGCGACGTCCAGGATGTCGACCTCGGTGAGGACGCCGCACATCGATCCTTCGTCGTCGAGGACCACGGCGTACGGAGCGTTCGCGTAGGACAGCTGTGCCTCCGCGACGAGCAGCGGCGTCTCGTGGTGGGTGGTGTTCACGTCGCGTGCCGCGTAGTCGCCGACTTCGGCGTCGACGTCGACCTTCCCTCTGGCGATCGCGGCGACGACGTCCGTCACGGTGACGATCCCCTCGAACTCCCCATCGACGACCGGGACGCGACGCGCCCCCTCCTCGACCATGAGCTCGGCGATGTCCTCGACGTCGGTGTCGGCCGTCGTCGTCGGGACGTCCTCCATCAGCATCACGAGCTGGTCCTCGTCGGGCTGGTCGATCAGCGACTGTCGCGAGATGAGCCCCCGGTACTCCGGGCCGTCGTCGCTCTCCGAGATCACGGGAACCGAGGAGAACGACCGCTCCTGGAGGTACTCCAGGACGTCGCTGCGCGTCCCCGGCAGCACCGCCGTTACGACCTCGTCGCGAGGCGTCATCGCGTCGGCTACCTTCATGTCGTCCGGATACGGCCAAAACCCGTATAAAGCCAGTGTTTCCGTGTCCACTCGACCCGTGCTAGTCGCCGTCACACCTTCGACGGCTTTATCAACCCCTGGGTGAGATTCTTTCTCATGGAGGGTAACCCACTCCCTACTGCGACGCAGGATGCAGAGACGGTCGTCGCGTCGATCGATCCAGCGGTCGGCGGCGAAGAGTACGTCATCGCCGACATCTCGACAGACGGGGCGTGGGTATCGATGAACGTGGAGTCCGCACCGGCGCTTGCCGCCTGGCGGTGAGCGGGCGACGCCAATTTTCCCGGCCCAGTTCGACGCCTAGCGGTGAAGGTGACAGGCGCTGAAGTGCCTGCCGTCGCCGAATTCGGGCTCGACCTCGTAGGCTGGCCGCTCGCGGGCGCAGATACTCTGGTCGGCGAAGGAGCCGACGAGCAGCGATGCGGCTTCGTCCCAGTTCGCCCGCGCACTGGTACTCCGCTGGGACGCCGCCGAGCCGTCGGTCGCGACGAGTTCGATGGCTTCCTCGACGATCGCCCCGGCGTCGCCACCGGGGACGCCGCGTTCGAAGAACGTCGCCCGGAGTTCGGCTGCCGGCGCGGTGTCGAACGTGCGCCGGTCGACCGCCCGCATGAAGGCTCTGACGTCGTTCCACTCCCCGTCGGTCAGGTCGTACGCCTCCGGCGCGATGAGTTTCGGACAGCGAGTCCGGAAGCGACATCCCGAGGGCGGGTTGGTCGGGCTCGGCACCTCGCCTTCGAGGACGCCTCGTGCGTCGCTGTCGCGTGGATCGGGGACCGGAATCGAGTCGAGGAGCGCCCGGGTGTAGGGATGGGACGGGTTCTCGAAGAGTTCCTCCTTTGCTGCGAGTTCGACGATGTTGCCGAGGTACATCACGGCGACGCGGTCGGAGATGTACCGGATTACCGAGAGGTCGTGGGCGATGAAGAGGTACGTGAGGCCGAACTCCTCCTGGAGTTCCTCCATCGTGTTCAGTACCTGCGCCTGAATCGAGACGTCGAGCGCGGAGACCGGCTCGTCGCAGACGATGAAGTCGGGATCGACCGACAGCGCGCGGGCGAGGTTGATTCGCTGGCGCTGGCCGCCCGAGAAGGCGTGGGGAAACCGGTTGTAGTGGTGCGGATCGAGGCCGACCTTCTCGAGGAGCATCTTCGCGCGGGCCTCCCGCCCCTCGGCGTCGAGCATGTCGTGGGCCCACATCGGCTCCTCGATGATGTCGCCGACGCGCATACGCGGGTCCAGCGACGACTGCGGGTCCTGGAAGATCATCTGGATGTCCGAACGCATCTCGCGCAGGTCAGACCCGCTCAACTCGGCCAGGTCGCTTCCCTTGTAGTAGATGTTCCCCGCCGTCGGCGTCAGCAGTCGGAGGATCGTCCGGCCGAGTGTACTCTTCCCGCAGCCGGACTCGCCGACGAGGCCGAGCGTCTCGCCGTCACGGATGTCGAACGAGACGTCGTCGACGGCCTTGACCGGCTCGCGATCCACGCGGATCGGCGGGAACGTACTGGTGTCGAGGCTGAGCCCGTCGAACAGCCCGGACGACGACCGGAAGTACTTCTTCAGGCCGTTGACGCGAACCATGGTCTCCGCCTCGGAGCCGCCTCCCGACCGGTCGTGGGTGTCCGTGCGAGCCGAATCGCCGCTCTGGGCAGAATCGCTACTCATTCGCCTCACCCCCGCTGGCGACCTCCGAGGGTTCCTGTCCACGCTCGCTCCGTGCGAGGTTGTCGAGCGGTGGACTCTCGTCGTAGCCGACGTCGAAGACGTCGCGCTTGAAACACGCGGATCGGTGTGCGAACCCGTCGACCCGATCGATCTCCGCCGGCTCGGGGTGGATCTGTCGACAGACCTCTCTCGCGTCGGGACAGCGCGGGTGGAATCGGCAACCTGGCGGTGGATCGATCGCCTCCGGCATGACGCCACGAATGGGATCTAAGTCCGTGACCGTTCGATCCGGTCGCGGCATCGAGTCGAGCAGGGCCTTCGTGTAGGGGTGGCCGGTCTCGTAGAAGAGTTCGTCGACGGGTGCCTGTTCGACGATCTCTCCAAGATACATGACGTTGACGCGGTCGCAGATTTCGGCGACGACGCCCATGTCGTGGGTGACCCAGATGAAGCTCGTGCCGTACTTGCGCTGGAGCTCGTCGACGAGGTCCAGGATCTGTCCCTCGACGGTGACGTCAAGCGCGGTCGTCGGCTCGTCGGCGATGATCAGGCTCGGCTGGCAGGCCAGTGCCATCGCGATCAGCACGCGCTGGCGCATGCCGCCGGAGAACTGGTGCGGATACTCGTCGTAGCGCCCCTCGGCGTCGGGAATGCCGACCTCACGGAGCATGTCGATCGCCTCCTTGCGGGCCTCGTCGCCCGTCAGATCCCGGTTGAGTTCGATGAACTCCCGGAGCTGGCCGCCGATCGTGAAGACGGGATTGAGCGACTCCATCGGGTCCTGGAAGATGGCGGCGATCTCGTTGCCACGGATCTCCTTGCGGACTGTCTCGGCCGAGAGTGTCCCCTCGCGTGGCCGTCTGTCGCCGTCTTCGGTCTCTTCGGCCGCGAAGATCGTCCGTCCCTTGTAGGTTATCTCGCCGGCGACGATCTCGCCGGGGCTGTCGACGAGTCTGAGCAGGCTCATCGAGGCGACGCTCTTTCCCGCGCCGCTCTCGCCCACGATACCGACGATCTCGCCCTCGTAGACCTCGAAGGAGATGCCGTCGACGGCACGAACGGTTCCGTTCTCGGTGACGAACTGTGTCTTCAGGTTCTCGACGCGAAGCAGTGGTTCGGTACTCATTGTCTGGTGTTAGTTGTCGATTCGCGGGTCGAGGGCGTCCTGGAGCCCGTCGCCGAAGAGGTTGAAGCCCATGATGGTGAACATGATCGCGAGTCCCGGCCAGATCGAGAGCCAGATGTTCGAGTGCATGTAGCGGTACGACTGGGCGAGCATTCGCCCCCAGTCCGGTGTCGGTGGCTGGGCACCGTAGCCGAGAAACGACAGGCCGGCCACGATGAGGATCACGACACCGATCTCCAGCGTCGCGTAGACGAGCACCGGCGCGAAGCTGTTCGGGATGATGTGCTTTGCAATGATGTATCGGTCCTTCACGCCGGCCGCTCGCGCGGCTTCGATGTAGTCCATCTCGCGCACCGAGAGCACTCGCGAGCGGATGATTCGCGCGAAGATCGGGATCGTCGTCAGCGAGACGCCGATGATCGCGTACTGAATGTTCCGTTCCCCGCCGCTGGCGAACTCGGTGAAGACGATGATCAGGATCAGTCCCGGGATCGCGTAGAGCGTCTCGACGCTGCGCATCAGGATGTCGTCGACGCGGCCGCCGTAGTAACCTGAGACGGCCCCGACGATCGTCCCCGCCACGGTGCCGAGCAGCGTCGCGACGATGCCGACGCTGACCGAGATCTGGCTCCCGTAGACCAGCCTCGTGAAGTAATCGCGACCTTCGGGGTCCGTTCCGAGCGGATACTCGAGTGAGCCGTCGACGTGGAAGGCGGGCGGCTGGTTCGGCTGGGACTCACCAGGTGCGGGGAGGTGTTCGGGGTGGTCGAAGATCGGAATCGCCTCCGCCATCGTGTAATTGTCGAAGGCGCCGAAGGTGAGCGTCGACAGGTAGGTGTCGACGAAGGCGTAGAGGCCGACGACAAGGACGACGCTGATGACGTACAGTCCCCACCGGGCCGTCGTGTCGCGCTTGATTCGCCCGAGCGTGTCCCGCCACGTCTTCGCTGCAACCTCGCCGCTCGCGCCGTCGCCGCCTTCGACCTGTGATTCGCTGGAGACGGCCATCGTCAGTCACCCTCCCCGTACGTGACACGCGGGTCGACGTATGCGTACGCGATATCAGTGATGATGACGCCGACGACGAAGATGACGGCCAGGATGGTCGCGACGCTCATCACGACTTGGTAGTCCTTTCGCCCGATCGAATCGATCAGTAACCGTCCCATCCCGTTGATGTTGAAGACGGTCTCCGTCAGAACGGCCCCGCCGAGTGCGGTCGACAGGCCGAGCCCGACGAGGGTGATTACCGGGAGCTGTGCCACCTGGAACGCGTGTTTTCTGAGGATCGTTCGCTCCGAGACGCCGTACGCCCGGGCGAGTTTGACGTACTCGCCCTGCAGCGAGTCGATCATCTGTGTTCGCTCGACGCGCATGATCGTCGCCATCTGGAGCGTTCCGAGCGACACCATCGGCAGGAACAGGTGGTGGATGACGTCGATCATGTGCCAGAAGTACCCGTCCACTCCGGCGTCGTCGGGGACGTGCCACGGCATGACGAGCCCTGCAGACGGGAACCAGCCGAGTTGCACCGCGAAGATGATGATGAGCATGATCCCGATCCAGAACGATGGCGTGCTGACACCGAAGAGGGCGACGAGGCGCGAGATGTGGTCGGTCGGTTCGTTCCGCCGCGTCGCGGCGAGTATCCCGAGCGGGATCGCCGTGACCATGGCGAAGAGAAACGCCGAGAGCACGAGCAGCAGCGTCGGCCCGACCCGGGGCCACATCACTTCGGTCACCGGTCGATCGAAGTGGATGCTCCGGCCGAGGTCGCCCGTCAGGATGCCCGTCAGGTAGTCCCAGTACCGGACGTAGAGCGGTCTGTCGAGCCCGTATCGTTGTTCCAGATAGGCCAGGTGTGCTTCCGATACCTCTTGCCCGGCCGTCATGATCCGGATCGGATCGCCCGGGGTCAAGTTGATGAACAGGAAGAGTATCGCAGTGATTCCGATCAACACCGGGATCGCCTGGGCAACCCGGAACGTCGTGTAGCGAAGGAGTCCCATCGTTAGTGGCGTCTCTGTGAATTGGTCAGCCGTTTCGTTCGATTCCCGATCGCCATTTCGTGTGCACTTGCGGTGTCCGTCCGCTCGGTTCGCCCGTCCGCTCTCTCTACGACTCCTCGACCCAGACGTTCCCGTACTGAGTCGCGAGTTGTGGGTTCGTCGCGACGTTCGGGTGCGCGTGCAGATCTTTCACGTGCGTGCCAGCGGCCATCGTGTTGTGCTGGGTGAACGCGGGGAGCGCGGGCAACTGTTCCAGAATCTCGATCAGAACTCCCTCGTAGAGGTCGTAGCGCTCGTCCTGATCGGCCGTCTGTCGCGCCGCGAGGATGTCGTCGTGGAACGAGTCGCTCCCCTCGTAGAAGTGCCCCTGACTCAGCCCAGCCGCTTCCTCGTGGAACAGGTTGTAGAGGTAGGTGTCCGGGTCCGGCCCGCCGGTCCAGCCGAGCAGATACATCTCGTAGTCGTCCGGGTTTCCCGTGATGTAGGTGTCCGTCAGCGTCCCGAAGTCCAGTTCCTGCACCTGGGCGCTGTATCCGATCTCGTCGAGTCGCGTCGCGATTCGCTCAGCGAGATCCGCCCGGATGCCGGACGGTGTGATGATCGTCGGATTGAAATCGTCGGGTGCGTGCTCGCCGAGCAGCGACTCGGCGTTGTCCGGGTCGTACTCCGGATAGTACTCGTCGCGCCACTCGTCCATCGGGAAGCCCCACTCTTCGTTGGTGATCGGCGGGACCGGCGTCGTGATGGGCTGGGTGGTGTTCGAGGCGTTCGTTTCGACGAAATCGCGCATCGAGAACGATTGGCAGATGGCCCGCCGAATCTCGGGCGAACTCGTGTCGGCTTCGTCCGTACAGTTGAACGCGAGGTACATGTACGAGGGACTCTCGCTCATGTGCCGCCGGACACCGTCCTGGTCCAGTTCTGGCCAGCTGTTGTCGGGGATGCCCGAGATTGCGTCGGTATCGTCCGCCTGGATCTGACTGACTCGGCTCGACGGGTCGGCGGCGGCTTCGAACGTCACCCGCTGCAGGTACGGCTGCGGTTCGCCCCAGTAATCGTCCCGGCGAACCAGCGTAGCCGGGCCGTTGAGGGAGAACTCCTCGAACTCGAACGGGCCGCTCCCAACGGTGTTTCCGACGGGGTCGTCGTTGTACGACGTGTTCACGTACTCGGTCAACTGATCGGGGTTCGCCTCGACAGTGTCCGGCGTCGCCTCGTCGTACGCCTCCGGATCGGCAAGCCGGTCCTGCTTACTGACGACAGAAATCGCCTGCGTCAGCGTTTCCCACGGACCGTACGGCTCGACGAGGTCGACCTGCAAGGAGCGCTCGTCGATGACCTCCGTAGCCTCGATCATACTGTACTCCGGGGCGTTCTCGGTCTGCTCTAGGACCGGCGCGATGAACGAGTGTTCGACGTCTTCGGCGGTGACGGGATTCCCGTTGCTAAACTCCGCGCCATCGGCGAGCTCGTAGATGAACCGGGTCCCGTCGTTCTCGATTTCCGGGTCGCCGGTCGCCAGTTTCGGTTCGAGTCCGAGTCCGTCGTCGAACTCGTACAGCCCGTCGAACACCCAGTTGAACACCTGGAAACTGTACGCGTCGTTCGAGACGACCGGGTCGAAGTCTTCCGACCGCTCTTGTTCTTGCGTGTAATGTAACTCGCTCTGGCGAGCGGCCTCCTCGTCGTCCGGCTCCTCGCGATCGTACTGGAAGTCCTCGGGGTCGACGAGTCCGTCGCCGTCACCATCACCGTTCCCGTCTCCACCGATGCAACCGGCAATCGCAGCGCCCGAGACCACCGCGCCGGTGGCCAGCAGCCGCCGCCGCGATAGCGTCGTGGGTCGTGCCATGGCACAGGACCACACGGGGATAGTATTATATATGATATTATTACTCGAGATGTATCTCTCGCGTAATTTTTGAAACGAACGCTTAATCCCGCATTTACTCCGGTACGGACTGCGTATTGCGAGCGCGACGAACCGGACCCCTCGCAGGCTCCGTCGTCGCCGTCTCGTGAGTGGGCCGTTCTTGCCTCGTGAAACAGCGGTAGCTGGGTGATACTACCGATTCGAACCGCTCTGCCATCCTGCGCCCCGCCTGGGCCCTTGCCCTTCCCACTGCGACCGGCTCGGCCAGCGGAGGTGAGACGAGTAGCCTCTCGGTTGGAGCGACTCGGCTGAAACGGTCTGCCGCTGCGACCGAAACAGTCAGCTGACTCTGCTGAAACGATCGCTCGACTCGGACGAAACGGTTCGACGATCTGGCAGTCTCCAAGCGGAGACTTTTTCCACGCTGCGCGGGTGAGTTGTCCCATGCACTTTCGATCGGTCGAGACCGCAGGCGAGTACGTCGCCCGGCTCGAAACGGGCGCGGACTGGCGGACCGAGATCGAGGCCCTCGCCGCCGCGGTCGACGCGGACGCGGCCTGGTTCACGGCACTCGGTGCCGTCCAGGACGCCGAACTCTGGTTCTACTACCAGGACGAGGGATCCTACGATCCGATCACGTTCGACGAGGAACTCGAAGTCGCGAGCTGCGTCGGCAACGTCTCCCTCCTCGATGGCGAGCGATTCGCTCACACCCACGCCGTCCTCTCGCGGCCCGACGGCGAGGCCGTCGCCGGCCACCTGAACGCGGGGACCGTCTTCGCCGGCGAGGTCTACATGCGGGCGTTCGAGACGCCGCTCGAACGCGCCCACGACGAGACGACCGACCTCGACCTCTGGCCGCTCTGATATGCGCGAGGTAGACGAACGCTACTTCGAGACGTTAGAGGCCGAACTCGACGACGCGTTCGACGTCGCCGAGCGCGCTCGCTCGCGCGGCGGCGATCCGGAACCCGAGGTCGAGATCCCCGTCGCCAGAGACATGGCCGACCGCGTCGAGAACATCCTCGGCATCGAGGGCGTCGCCGAACGCGTCCGCGAACTCGAAGGCGAGATGAGCCGCGAAGAGGCCGCGCTCGAACTCGCGGTCGACTTCGCGGAGGGTCGCGTCGGCGACTACGAGACCAAGGCGGGCAAGGTCGAAGGCGCCGTCCGCACCGCGGTCGCGCTGTTGACCGAGGGCGTCGTCGCCGCGCCGATCGAGGGCATCGACCGCGTCGAATTCCTCGAAAATAGCGACGGGTCCGAGTTCGTCAACGTCTACTACGCCGGCCCGATCCGCTCTGCGGGTGGGACCGCCCAGGCACTCTCGGTGCTCGTCGCCGACTACACGCGCGCACTCGTCGGGCTCGAAACGTACCAGGCCCGGGACGAAGAGATCGAGCGCTACGCCGAGGAGATCTCGCTGTACGACTCCGAGACCGGTCTCCAGTACACGCCGAAGGACAAGGAGACGAAGTTCATCGCCAAGCACCTCCCGATCATGCTGGACGGCGAGGCCACCGGCGACGAGGAGGTCTCGGGCTTTCGGGACCTAGAACGCGTCGACACCAACTCCGCCCGCGGCGGGATGTGTCTCGTCCTCGCAGAGGGGATCGCGCTCAAGGCCCCGAAGATCCAGCGATACACGTCCCAGCTCGACGAGGTCGACTGGCCCTGGCTGCAGGACCTGATCGACGGCACCTACTACGACGACGCGGACGGCGAGGCGGACGAGGCAGACGGTGAGGATGGCGCGAGCAACGGTAACGACGGGGACGGCGATGAGGGAGGCGACGGCGACGAGGACGACTCGAGTGACGACGAGGCGGCGACGGAATCCGAGGACGACGCTTCGGTCGAAGCCGTCGACTACGACGGGCCCGAACGAGTCGAGGAGTCGACGAAGTTCTTGCGGGACCTGATCGCCGGCCGGCCGGTCTTCTCGCACCCCTGTGCAGAAGGTGGCTTTCGCCTTCGATACGGCCGGGCGCGCAATCACGGGTTCGCGACCGCGGGCGTCCACCCGGCGGCGATGCACCTGCTCGACGACTTCCTCGCGACGGGGACCCAGATCAAGACCGAGCGGCCGGGGAAGGCGGCGGGTGTCGTTCCCGTCGACTCGATCGAGGGGCCGACGGTTCGCCTCGCCAACGGCGACGTCAGGCAGATTGACGACCCCGAGGTCGCCCTCGAACTGCGAAACGGCGTCGAGAAGATCCTCGACCTGGGGGAGTATCTCGTCAACTACGGCGAGTTCGTCGAGAACAATCACCCGCTCGCGCCCGCCTCCTACGTTCCCGAGTGGTGGGTTCAGGACCTGGCGGCCGCCGGTGTCGACGTCCAGGCCCTGCAGGACGACCCGTCGATCGACCTCGACCACCCGACGATCGAGCGTGCGCTGGAGTGGGCCGAGACCTACGATGCGCCGCTGCACCCCGCCTACACCTTCCTCTGGCACGACCTCTCTGTCGAGGCCTTCTGCGACCTGGCGGCCACCGTCGCCGCGGGCCGGATCGAGGACACGGACGCGGGTCCCGTGCTCGAACTCGACCACACGGACGCGACGCGCGACGCACTCGAAACGGTCGTGATCGAACACCGCCAGCGCGAGGACCACATCGAGATCGACGACCCACGCCCGTTCGTCCGTTCGCTCGGCTGCCGGATCACGAAGACCGGCCGCATCGAACGCGACTGGGTCGACGAGGACCTTTCGGAACACGCTCGCACGTGGGGAACGGCCGAACCCGGTGACAACGCCGTCGAAGCGGTCACCGAGGTCGCGCCGTTCGAGATCCGTGAGCGGGCACCGACGCGCGTCGGCAACCGGATGGGTCGCCCGGAGAAGTCGGAGAGTCGTGACATGAGCCCCGCCGTCCACACCCTCTTTCCCATCGGCGAGGCCGGCGGCGCCCAGCGCGACGTGGCGAAAGCTGGCTCGCACGCCGACACCATGGCCGACACGCCCGGTGTCGTCGAGATCCAGGTCGGGCGCACCCGCTGTCCCGAGTGTGACACGGAGTCCTACGACCATCGATGCCCGGAGTGTGATACCCGCACCGAACCCGACTACCGCTGTCCGTCGTGCGACGAACGCATCCGGCCGGACGAGGCGGGTCGCGTCGAGTGCGACCGCTGTGAGAAGACTGCAACCTGCGTCGAACCCAGGCCGATCGACCTCAACGCCGCCTACCGCGACGCTCTCGAGTCCGTCGGCGAGCGTGAGAACGCCTACGACATCCTGAAAGGCGTCAAGGGACTCACCTCGACGGACAAACTCCCCGAACCCATCGAGAAGGGCATCCTCCGGGCGAAACACGACGTCTCCTCGTTCAAAGACGGCACCGTCCGCTACGACATGACCGATCTCCCGGTCACGTCCGTGCGCGCGAGCGAACTCGACGTCACCGTTGGCCAACTCGAGGCGCTCGGCTACGAGGAGGATATCCACGGCGAACCGCTCGCCCACGAGGACCAGCTGGTCGAACTCAAGGTCCAGGACATCGTCCTCTCCGACGGCGCCGCAGCGCACATGCTCCAGACCGCCGATTTCATCGACGATCTCCTCGAACAGTACTACGGGCTCGAGCCCTACTACGAACTCGAGGGCCGCGACGAACTCGTCGGCGAACTCGTCTTCGGGATGGCGCCACACACGAGCGCCGCGACCGTTGGCCGCGTGATCGGCTTTACGAGCGCGGCCGTCGGGTACGCGCACCCTTATTTTCATGCAGCAAAAAGAAGAAATTGCGATGGTGATGAAGATTGCGTAATGCTCCTTTTAGATGGGCTTTTGAATTTTAGCAAATCCTTCCTCCCGGACAAACGCGGCGGGCGGATGGACGCCCCGCTGGTTATGTCGTCGCGGATCGACCCCTCCGAGATCGACGACGAGGCGCACAACATGGACATCGTCTCGCAGTATCCCCGCGAATTCTACGAGGCGAGCCTGGAGATGGTCGATCCGGGCGAGGTCGATATCCAGATCGGCGAGGACACCCTCGGCACCGACGGCGAGTACACCGGCTTCCAGCACACGCACGACACGACCGACATCGCGATGGGGCCCGACCTCTCGGCGTACAAGACGCTCGGCTCCATGATGGACAAGATGGACGCCCAGCTCGAAATCTCGCGCAAACTCCGGGCTGTCGACGAGACCGACGTCGCTGAGCGCGTCATCGAGTACCACTTCCTGCCCGACCTTATCGGCAACCTGCGCGCCTTCTCACGCCAGGAGACCCGCTGTCTCGATTGCGGCGAGAAGTTCCGCCGCATGCCGCTGACCGAAGTCTGTCGCGAGTGTGGCGGCAACGTCAACCTCACCGTCCACGAGGGCTCGGTGAACAAGTACATGGACACCGCCATCCAGGTCGCCGAGGAATTCGGCTGTCGCGACTACACCAAACAGCGCCTCGAAGTCCTCGAAACGTCCCTGGAGAGCATCTTCGAGAACGACAAGAACAAACAGAGCGGGATTGCGGATTTCATGTGAAACGAACTTTTCCGCTGCGGGCGCGGCGGAGCCGCGCCCTCGGGAAAACTTCGATGAAAAGCACTCCTCACTCCCGTTGGCCGCTCGTCGGCCCGCTCGCTTCGCTCACGGGTTTCGCCCGTTCGCATTTCGCGGTTCTCGGCCGTCAAGCTCGCGGTTTTACCGCTCGCTTTCCCGCGGTTCTCGCTCATGTCGTTCGCTCCGAACCGCGCATCCTCCGAACCGCGCTTCGCTCGCGGTGACTGTGATTCGGACCACACCGCTACCGCATGGAGTATGACTCTCTCGGTGGTACGCTTTGCCGTCAGCAGCCCCTTGCCAACTCCGGGTGGAAGTTTACCCGATGGTTCGATGTCTCCCCATCCATGGAGGATACAGGTGACGTCACGACGGCGGGGAACGATGCGGTCGAAGACGCGCCAAAGATCGCGCTCGGGCAGACGATATCCGACGAGCGGGGGACCGTCCTCGGGACCGTCCGCGGCGTCGACGACGACGGGTTCTACGTGACGACGCGGGAGGGGATCGACTCGCTGTCGGTCGAGCACGTCCGCTCCGGGCAAGCGTTTGGCGAGGCTGAACTCATGTGGCGCTGTACGAACTGCGGCGAGATGGGTGAGTTGAGCGATGGCCTTCCGGGAACCTGTCCCAACTGTGGCACCGAGAAGGAAGACCTGATGTACTGGACCGAGGACTGAATCGCCTCACGG
The DNA here is from genome assembly GCF_000328525.1 of Halovivax ruber XH-70. Lineage (NCBI taxonomy): Archaea > Methanobacteriati > Methanobacteriota > Halobacteria > Halobacteriales > Natrialbaceae > Halovivax > Halovivax ruber. The sequence goes on along the minus strand of NC_019964.1, from coordinate 3,124,296 downwards.
ATCGAATCGCTCTGCGGCCGCCGGACCGAGGCGAGGCGACCGAATCTTCTATTGATCGGGGGCGGTAGGCTCCGGTATGGACATCGTCGTGTTCGGCGCAGGCAGTCTCGGCAGTCTCGTCGGGGGACTGCTCGCGCGTGAGCACGACGTCACGCTCGTCGGCCGAAATCCACACGTCGATCGAATCGAGCGCAACGGCCTCAGGATCGATGGCGAACTCGATGCCCACGTCTTCCCGACGGCGACGACCGATGGGACCGGCCTCGACGCCGATCTCGCCGTCGTGACGGTCAAAGCGTTCGACACGGACGCAGCGGCCCGGACGCTCGCAACCGGCTCGCTCGACGCCGCACTCTCTCTGCAGAACGGGATGGGAAACGAGGCGACGCTCGCAACTCACCTGGACTGCCCCGTCTTCGCCGGCACGATCACGTACGGGGCCATGTTCGTCGAGCCTGGCCGCGTCGAGTGCACGGGTATCGGCGAACTCGCACTGGGACCGCGCGACGGTGGGTCCAGTCCGCTCGCCGATCGAATCGGGACGGCGTTCGGTGCAGCCGCCATCGAGACGACCGTCGCGATGGACATGCCGCGGCGACTGTGGCGAAAACTCGCCGTCAATACCGCGATCAACCCCGTCACGGCACTCGCCCGCGTCGAGAACGGCGCGATCCTCGACCCACCAACTGCCGATCTCGCCGCGGCCGCTGCCCGCGAAACCGCGCAGGTAGCCCGCGCTGATGGCGTCGAGCTAACCGACACCGAGGCGACTGGTGCCGTCGAATCGGTCGCGACGGCGACTGCGGCCAACCGCTCGTCGATGCTGCAGGACGTCGAGTCCGACGCTCGGACCGAGGTCGACGCGATCTCCGGCTACGTGGTCGATCGAGGCGAGGAACTGGGAGTCGACACCCCGACGAATCGGACGCTCGCCACCACGATTCGAACCTGGGAGCGCGGTCAGGACCTTCGGTAAACTGCGGCCGCAAATTCACGTCGCGACGGACTCCCTCCGAAACGATCGGCTAAATTCTCTCCTCTTTGGAGCTATCTGTTCAATATTGTCCTTTATCAGGTATTTTGGAATGCTTATTGGCTTGTTTTGGACGAATAGGCCCGTATTGGTTGGCGACTGCCATCATTTCGATCGGTCGGTATCGGGCTCCGTCGTGAATTTTGGTATAGCGTAATGAGATTCAATATATAAATGGGTGCTGCGGTTGGAGGTCTTGCCCGATGTTTGTTGCCTGTTCTGGGGCTCTGTGGGGTTGGTTACTGGCTGGTCGCTCTAGTGATCTCGTGAGAAGCGAACCGGCAGGGGGGACAGCGAACCGCTCCATTTCCTCGCGCACGCGAGTCTCGTCTACGCCCCTGGCCGACTGGGCGGCTATGGGGGTTGCACTGAATCTAGGTATCGGACGAATCGTCTTCTGTGAGTGTTGATCCCGTTCGATCACACTACTTGGTCGGGTTGGGGCGTTCCGGTGACACTGTTTGGATTGCCTGGCTATTCGTGGTCCACTCTCGGTCCTGGCGGATGGTGGTGGACTGGGTCGAGGGGGTTGTGCACGCTGTGGTTCCTGCGGTGCAGGCAACACGCCGGAGGATTGTGTGTGTGTGTGTGTGTGTGTGTGTGTGTGTGTGTGTCGCTCGTCATCGAGTCACGTTGGCAGCGGTCTTGCAGAGAGAAGTCGTCCTTTCCGGCTCGGGTGGTGGCCTTCACGTTTCGTTGTTGCCCTAGTCCTTGACCGGTTGGTGTCGATCGGATCGGTTCGTTCTCGGTAATCGGGCAATCGGGCGATCGCCACAGCTGTCACAAACGGGCCGCGGCAGTCGATCATTGAGGGGCGTCTTTGGACTGTTGATCTGCTCTACGAGTGCGGTCGATACACCTGGTCTGTGTGGGCTCGTCCGGGACGTTTCGAAACTCTCTGCCATGAATACACTCTATATCACGATATCGAATCTGGGCGTGCACGCTATTCGGCCGCTAGCCCTGGTCCAGTGGCACTCGTCACTCGGTGGCGAGTGAGTGGCGACTATGGCAACGCTATTGGGCGGAAAATTGGGCTTTCGTCTCTATACACGGTTCTCGGTGGGTTCCGTGAGTGTGAAAACGACCTGCGAAACGAGTCGAACGCGTTAGAACGGTGCCTGCGGCCCTTCGTCGTCGCCTTCTTCGTCGTCGACGGTTTCGCCGGGGAACGACGGACTCATTCCGCCGTCACCCATGCCGCCACCGCCGTCCATGCCGGTACTGGCGTTGACCTGCGTGATCTCGGGAATCTCCTTGACCATCCGGCTCTTGATCGCCTGGATCGTCATCGGCGAGATCCCACAGCCGCTGCAGGCACCGCCGAGCGCGATCGAGACCTCTCCGGACTCGCGGTCGATGTTCTGCACTGCCGCACTTCCCCCGTGCATCTGGATCTGCGGGAAGTTACGCCGCAGGAAGTTGGCGACGCGCTCTTCCAGGTCGTCTCCGTCCTGAGTCTCCGTGCTCATAGCACTCGATTGGGTGCGAACCTCCTTAGGCCTTCCGTCGCCCGTGTTCGGGCACCGACGGCCGGCTCGATGCGGGCTGGCGATTCTCGAACGCGGCGATTTTCTCAGGCGAACCCGAACACTCGCTGGAGCTCCGTTTCGATCTCCTCGACGTGAACCGCGAGTACGTCCTCGAACTTTTCTTTCGGAACGACGACGCCCTGGAGCCGATCGTACGGATCGTCCGGTAATTCGATACGGAATTCGCCGTCGCCCTCGTAGAACGGTTCGCTCTCGTTCAGGACCTGCTGGTCGATCCCGTGGACCAGTTGCGAGTCGTAGCGGTCGTTCATCCGGGTGAACGCGTTCTTGTACGCCTGCTGGAGTTCTGGGAAGTAGTTCGCGTACTTGTCCTCGAACAGTTCCGGATCGAAGTCGGCCATACCGGTTTCGACGTGCCAGGCGGCTAAAAGTCGGACGATCGGACGGTGACAGCTCATCACCTCCGAACGCGCATCCGTTCGAGGCCAGTTCGACCCAGCTGTGTTGCGTGAGCAAGCCGAACCCACTTTCTCCCCGCAGGCATCCGTCGGCATAGATGTCGGTCGAATGGGATTCCCTGCAAGACGACTTACTCCCGCCAGGCTGGGCGGTCGTTTCGATGACGCCGGACGAGGTCGTTTACCGGCACACGGATCTGGGGCTCTCGGTGGAAGGGGTTTGCGTCGATCCCGAGCCGACGGATGCGAAGTTGGGGATCGATCGATGCTGGGAATTGCGTCTCCGGTATGCAATCGGTGAGTGTACGGCCACCGACGTTCTCGCCCGCGTCTCGACGAGGGCTGACCTGCAAACGGAACTTCGGTCGATTCTGGACGCGTTTCACCGCCGACTTCCCGATATCTCGGACCCGATAGACGCCTGTCGATTGCTCCGATCGGACGACAACTCGGTGTCGTAGGTGCCAGTCGGGCGTGCGCTACACCTGTCTGTCTCGGCCCTGCTCTTCGCTGTTTTCCGCCCCTCTCGAAGGTGTTACGAGACGATTCTGTCGCGAATTCGGTGTTTTATTCTGATCGACTCCACGCTCTGATGAGGTGGGTGCCCCGTCACGGCGCTCGCCCTCCGGTGTCTAATTCGGTATCGCATTATGGGATTCATTATATAAGGTGGGGCTGGTGCTGTACGGGGTTGGTTCGATTTTAGGGTGGCTCGCTCCGCTGCCTGCGGAGAACTAGCTTCTAACGCTCGCCACTTGGCCGGTCTTCGCCGCAGCTGTGCGAGCGGTCAGTCACGTCGACGACGATATCTGTTGATTTCGGGGCGGACAAACTGGTTGCGGGCTGGCCAGCACTCGTAGTCGCATGCACGCGCGAACCAACTACCCTATCGACGGAGGATCTGGGTGGCTGTCGGTGCTGTCGCTTCGTACCGAAAGTGGGGTCAGGGCCCGCACGCTCCGACTCTTTGGACTCTGGAGAACCCGGTTTCTGCCCGTGTGGGGCCGGCCGGGTCTACGCGCGGTCTGGCTCGACCCGTCTCCCTCTTCAGAACCTCTCGCTTCGGGCCTCTCTCGCTGCGCGTGGGACATATGTACGATGCACCCGGTCCTGGTTTGGTGATCGATGGGGTCTCGGCCACGTCTCGGGTGCCAGAAGCTTCGAACTGGCTGTGTGCTATCGGTAGGATGTCCGCCGCCGTCGACGATTGAACCGCTGGTCTCTGAATAGGTCATTCGGACTGTCCGATACCATGGCACAGTCTGTTCTCACCTCTGCTGATTACAGTCGGTTAGCTCACTGAGTGCGGGCTCGAGCTATTCGGCTTCCTCTCACCGCCTCGCTCGTTCGATGTCTCACTGCGCTGGCTGGCACATCGAACAGTTCGTCTGATGGGGTAGCGCAGGGATGGCCGTGGTCGGAACTGGTGCGTTAGCGCTGCCGTTTGCCGCTTGGTTGGCGGGTCCTGCCTTTTCCATGGCCCATCTCCTTATACGATATATTGCATAATGCGATATCGAATTCTGCTTCCCGACTTATTGAGATGGTACTGGTGGTTGCTGAATACGAATGCGCCAGCGATCCGCACCTATCGGTCGTTCTCTGCACGTATCGGCGCCGCTCGGGCAGCGAGTTCGCAGGATCGCAACCGAACTGTGTTCGTGGCGGTCGAATCGGCCGTCGTTACTGGCCGAGTTGTTCGCCGACGAGCTCGTCGGCTCGCTGGAGAAAGTCGGGTTCGCGTCCCGCTGGGACGGTTGCGCCGGCCGCGACGTCGTGTCCACCGCCGTCGCCACCCACGTGGCGGGCGGCCTCGCCGAGGACGACGGAGAGATCCAGACCCTGGCGGACGAGTGTGTGGGTGCCGCGACCGGAGACCTTGACGGCGTCGGGTTCGTCGCTCTTCTCGGCGAACGCGAAGATCGGTCGATCGCGATCGATGCCCTCGTTCCCGAGCGCCATGCCGGCGACGATGCCGACGATCGTCTCCCGGATGCGGTCACCGGCGTGGAACCACTGGACGTGCCCTTCGTTGGTGACGCCCTCCGTGGTCACGAGGTCGATTCCCTCCGAGAGGTTTCGGCGGTGTGAACGGAGTAACTCGCGGGCGCGTTCGAGCGCACCGCCGCGGTCGCCGAGACAGACGGCGAGCCCGACGTCGGCGCGGTCGTACCGCGCGGTCGCGTTGAGGAGCGTCGAGAACTCGCTGGCGTCGCGAAGCTCCGTTCCCGTCGTTTCGGCCGTGAGCTGGTAACTCGTCCCGACGAGGCCATCGATCTTGCCGGCGGGGACGCCGCGGGAGATAGCGTGTTTGACGAGTGCGCTGGCGACAGTCTGCTGTTCGTCAGCAGTGAGATAGCCCCACCGGCGCCACTCGCCCGCATCGTCTCGCAGTTCGAGGTCGAGTCCGTCGAGAAAGCGCATGGCTCCGCGCTGATCGTTCGAGATGCCGGGAATGCGCACGTCGGTCGCGTACTCGAGTAACTTCGGGAGCGGCCGCGTCTGCGTGCCGTAGAGGGCGAGGTCCGTCGTCGGTTCCAGGACCCCGGCTTCGACGCCGTCGGCCACGATCTCGGCGTTCGCGCCGTGGAGTTCGCCACCGGAGGCCTGCATGTCGCCGACGGCACCGACGACGGCGAGGGCGGCCAGGTCGCGGTTGTCCGCCCGTGTCGTGGTCGCGACGGTGCCACCGTCCGTCATCGTGGGGTCGGTGGGTGGGTTCGGCCCCGATTTGCGCTCGTTCGCCCCAGCCGATTCGGTCGGGCCGTAGCCGGCCAGTTCGCGGGCGAGGAGGTACGCCGTGCCGGCTCCCGACAACTCGCTCGCGCCGTCGAGTCCTTCGAGGAGCGGGTTACAGTGGAACTCGGTGTCGGCGTCGGCGGGCTGGTGGTGGTCCGCGATCACGGGCGTGAATCCGCCGTCGGCGGCGTAGTCGGTGATGATGTCTAACTGCCCGCTGCCGAAGTCGGTGAACCAGACCGTCTCGTAGTCGGTCCGGGCGATGCGTGCGATCGCGTCCTCGTCGAGTTGCTTCTCGAAGACGACTTCGAACGGCACGCTCGCACGTTCGAGCGCACTCGAAGCGACCGCGGCGCTGGTGAGGCCGTCGGCGTCGATGTGCGATGCGAGCAGGACGCGGTCGGCCTCGTGGAGTCGCTCCGCGCACGCGGCCGCGCGATCTTCGAGCTCAGGGACCGGTCCTGCCATTGGGTTGGGGTCGGGCGGCTTCGGTCATAAACCCGTGGACCGATGGAGGCGTCGAGCTGGGATCGTTTCGATCGATACAGATCTCCCCGGGGCGGTCTTCAACCAGGGACTGTCCTCCGTTCAGGACCGTTCAGCAGGGAAAACGGTGGTGAACCATCGGGGCCTTTTCACCGACTCCGCCGAACCGCCCGAGTGCAATGCCCCGTACAGAATCGACTGCCGACGCGTCGACCGACGCGGACGACGCGAGCGAGACAGCCGACAGTCCTCCGACCGAGAGCGGGAGCGCCGATCCGCCGACCGGGTCCGACGATCCGATCGGTCACGGGCCGCTCACGCCGGAATCGTGGCGAAAACCGCTGCACGACGAGCGCGCGCTTCGCAAGGCCACCAGCGCCGTCCTGGGTGGTCTGGCGATCATCGTCGTGTTGTTCCTGCTGAGTTTGCTCCCCGGGCTGAACGCGACCGGTGATGCGTTCACAGCGCTGGCGAACGGCGTCCTCGCCGTCTCGATCGCGGCCGTGCTGGGGTACGTCGCCATGGTTATCCCGTGGTACGTCCGCAGCGCGTTCGACGGCCCGCGCGAGGTGCGCGAACCCGGCGTGACCGCAACCGTCTGGACACTCGTGCTGGCAGCCGTCCTGACACTGCACCGCGGCTTCGTCCCGCTCGTCACCCTCGTCGACGGGCCGATGTGGCTCTACGACGGACTCTTCCTCCTCGCAGCGCTCGTCCCGGTCGCGTTCATCGCCCGCGCGCTGTGGAAGATGGTCGACCCCGCCGCGTCGTACCTGACGGGTCGACTCACCGACGAGTAGTCTGCGGACGAGCGAGCGCGATCCGTCGCTACTCACCGACCCGGATCTGATCGGTGAATCGCGGTTTTCGCTCCGATTTTTCGAGAACAGCTTGGTTCACTCAGCGAGCGTTGCCATCGTTACCTCCGTCCGTGGGCCGTCGCTATCGCGTGGTTCGCTCGTCGAGTCGGGCCACCGTCTCGCGTGCGAGCGTCTCGAACGTGGCCTCGCTTGCGACGACGTCGACGTCGATTCCGCGGTCACGAGCGGTCTCGGCCGTCGGCGCGCCGATGACGCCGACGACGACCTCGTCCAGGGCGTCGTGCACGGCCGCGCCGACCTCGCGTTCGTCGGCAGCGGCGAGGAAGTGTTCGACGGTGAGCGACGAGGTGAAGCAGACGGCGTCGAGCTCGCCGGCTGCGGCCAGTTCGGCTGACTCACCGCTTGCTGCGGGTCGGACGAGTCGATACAGGACGGTTTCGTGGACTGTCGCACCCGCGTCCGCCAGGCCGTCTATGAGCACTTGACTCCCGTGATCGCTCCGGGCAATCTCGACGGATGCCGCGTCGATGTCGGATTCGGCGGTGAGTGTCTCGACGAGTCCGTTCGAGGTGTACTCTTCGGGGACGACGTCGACCTGATAGCCGGCCTCGTCCAGCGCGTCGGCGGTCGCCGGGCCGATGGCACAGACGGTAGCGGCGCCGGGCTCCCAGCCGGCGTCAGCGGCGAGTTCGACACCGGTCTTGCTCGTCAGGACGACGTAGTCGGCGCCCGACCGGGGTGCCTCACCGGTCGGCTCGACGGCCAGCATCGGGTCGGTGACGGGTTCGGCGCCGAGGCCGCGGAGCGTGTCGGCCGCGCGGTCGAGTCGCTCGTCGGCCGGTCTGAAGGCGGCGATACGTGGGCGGTCGCCCGCCGATCGTTGGGCCGATGCCGTGTCCGGTGCCATCACTTGCCCTCTGGCTGGTCTTCGGGCGCCGGCTCGCCGTCGTCCTCGAGTTCCTTTCTGGACTCCTCGATCAGCTCGGCGGCGCCGCGGTCGGCGAGTTCGTCGGCGAACTCGCGGGCGGCGGTCGCGTGCGTCTCGATCGGGAGGTCACGCGTCGCTTTCACGGACGTCTCGCCGTCGCGATCGTAGACGGCGACGGCGGTGTGGACGTACTCGCCCTGGACGACGGCGTGGATGCCCAGCGGGGCGATGCAGCCGCCGCCGAGGGTTGCGAGGATCGTCCGTTCGACGGTCACCTCGACCCGACTTCGGGGATGATCGATCGCCGACTGAATCTCGCGAGCGGTCTCGCCGTCGGTCGCCGTCACACAGAGGGCGCCCTGGCCGGGCGAGGGCACGAACGTCGTGAGCGACAGGGGCTCGAAGTCGACCGCGTGGGCGAGGCCGCTGCGTTCGAGGCCAGCTCTGGCGAGGACGATAGCGTCGTACTCGGTTTCGACCTCGCGGCCGAGCGCGCCCTTCTCGAGTTCCGACCGGTCGTCGAACCACTCTTCGACGGTTCGATCGTATTCGGGTTCGAAGTCCTCGTCGCCGGCGTGGCCCTTGCGCTCCTTGTCGGCCTCTGTTCGCGCCTCGTGTTCGGCCTGCAACGTGGGGGCGAGGAGCTTCTCGATGCGCGTGTCGACGTTGCCACGGAGGGGTTCGACGGTGAGGTCGGGCCGCTGGTCGAGCAGGAGCGCGCGCCGGCGCAGACTGGAGGTGCCGACGGTGGCGCCTCGCGGGAGGTCGTCGAGCGTGGTCCCCTCGGGGGTGAGGAGGACGTCTTCGGCGGGCCCGCGTTCGGGGACCGCTGCGGTGACCAGTTCGTCGGGCTGCTCCGTGGGGACGTCCTTCAGCGAGTGGATGGCCGCGTCGCAGTCGCCGTCGAGCACCCGTTCGTCGAGTTCGCGGACGAACGCGCCGGTCTTGCCCAGCCGGTGGATCAATTCGTCGGCGAGCTGATCGCCGGTCGTCTCGACCGTGACGAGGTCGACGTCGTAGCGCCGTTCTTCGAGTCGCTCGCCGACCATCCCTGCCTGTCGTCTGGCGAGCAGCGACCCGCGCGTCGCCAGCCGAAGTGTCCCCCGTGATTTCATGTCTCCCTCTCCGGGCCGAGGGTACGAAAACCGCACGCTATGGAGTTGCCCGACTCACGGTGTGGGACTGGTCGTCACGTTGCGTCGGCAGTGTCGCGGGCCGCATCCATCGCGGCCTCGAGCGCCCCAAAACAGTCGTCGATCGCGGTCGGATGGATGGTGACCGGTTTCGCCTCGTCCTGCACGTGGACGCGGACGAGGTCGCGGCGTCGGAACGATCGGTGGATGCTCCAGAGGCCGGCCAGGACGAAGAACGCGCCCAGGGCCGGGTTTCGCGTCAGGCCGTACAGGCCGAAGGCGACCAGCGATACGCTCAGGAGCCCGAGGAACCAGTCGAAGCCCTCGTGGGCAACCTCGTCGATCCGCTCGTAGGCGACGCTGAGTCGCTCGTCGGGACGCACGACGAGCAGCCGATCGTCGGTGACCGCCACCTCCCCGCCGAATCGGAGGTCACCACGGTAGCGCAACCGCTCGCCCGCCTCGAGTTCTAGCCCCGACCTGTTCGGCATCGTCACTCACTGGGGACGGGCCGGGTAAGAATGTGTGCGGTCCGAACCGGGACAGAACGTGGTGTGAACGTCGTGTCGGATCAGTCGGCCGTGTCGGCTACCGTGGAGTCGTCGGAAGAACGGAGGCGGTCGAACACTGTCTGGAACTCGGACTCGTCCTCGGCGAGTTGTGTCCACTCGGTGAGCCCCCGCTCCTCACGAGTTCCCTCGATGGTGTTGTCGAGGATGAACGCAATCAGGCCGCCGACGGCCATCGTCGTCGATCCGACGACGTAGATCGTGTTGGAGACGACTTGTTGTGCGAAGATCGGTCCGACGATCGCGGCGGTCTCGGCGGTCTCCTGGAAGGTGCTTGCGCTATCGAACCCGCCGAAGTAGTTCGGCAGCGCCAGTCCGACGAATAGTGCGATCCCGACGATGAACACGTTCCGCGATGCGTCTAAGTCGACGAACCGCAGGTTCGATAGCCCGACCGCAGCGATCTGGCCAAACATGGCGATGTAGAGCGCGCCGACGATCGGACTGGGGATCGTCGTGATCAGCGCGCCGAACGGCCCGAAGAACCCGACGATCAGCATGACGATGGCACCGATCTGGACTACGTACCGGGAAGCGACGCCGGTGATTCCGATCGCGCCGATATTCTCCCCGTAGGAGGTCGAACCGTTCCCGGTACCCATGATACCGGCGAAAATGTTGCTGAGTCCCTCCAGCCCGATTCCGTGGTTGATCCGCTTCTGGCTCGGTGCGCCGACACCGGCAATCCGGGCGACGGCGTAGTAGTCGCCGATACTCTCCAGTATCGAGGCGAAGATCCCCGCGAGCATCCCGATCGCGAACGCTGCGGTAAACTCGGGCATGCCCCACTGGAACGGGACGATGGGCTGGACGAGCGTCGCGTCGGCGATCTGCGAGAAGTCGATGTATCCGAGGCTACTGTCGTTCGCCCCGGAGACGTGCGTCGCCTCGGTGAAGACGCCCAGAACGGTCAGAGCGCCGGCGAAGATCCAGGCGCCGGCGACACCGAGAAGGACGGGGAACAGCTTCGCGTACCGACTGTACTTGTCCAGATACTGTGAGAAGAGGATGATGAGGAACAGCGTGAGTCCGAGCAGCCACCAGTTCTGGTCGGTCCGCGTGACATCGGGGGCATTCACCAGCGATAGCCCGATCAGGACGATCACCGGCGCGAGGACGACCGGCGAGAGGTACTTCGTTAGGCGCCCGAGCAGGCCCGAGTAACCGAGGAACACCTGCACGAGTGCGGCTGCGATTACCGCTCCCTGTAACTGTAGTATCGTCACTTCCCACGGGCCACCGTGCGCCGCGATTATCGCGACCGCCGGCGCTAGGAGTGCAAACGTCCCACCCTGGACGATCGGATACCGGTTGCCGACGGTCGTCTGCGCCAGCGTCGAGATTCCGGACACGACGAAGAACGTTCCCACAAGTCGAGCCGTCGGGCCGGGTCCCATTCCCATCTCTGCGGCCAGAATGAGCGGGACGGCGACCGACGCGCCGACCATCGTCAGGTAGTGTTGCATCCCGAGGAAGATCGACTCGCCGAGTGGCGGTTTGTCCTCGATGCCGTACTCGACGAACGACGCCTCCTCGCGTGTGACGTCGCCGCCGTCCGTCTTCGCGACTTCGTCTGTGTTTTCTGTCATTTATGTGTCCTCCATGTACGCCCCATCGAGCCCTCGAGCCGTCCCTGCCCTCGGTACCGGTCCAAGATCTCTCCCGTGTGCGTACAGGTCTGCGCTCAACCTGCGATGGAATGCGGATAAATCTTCCGAGACTCGATATCGGGCTGAGGCGGGAGTCAGCGGGTTGGCGGCGCCGACGGACCCGTGTTTGTCCGGTGATTGCTCGCAGCCACGACTGGGACGGCTGTCTCACCGAGGGGTGTTCGGCGGCGTTCGATTCGATATCCAAACCGAAACGGTGGAATTGTCTGACATGTACTGGTAAAATATCTCTTTCACCTAGGAATACTTCTTCACTATCGGGTTGCGTACGCGGATGTATGGAACGACTCTCACGACGCGAGGTACTGGGCGCATCGACGGCGCTCGTCGCGCTCAGCGCCGGTTGTTTGACCGATGGCGGCGTGATCGGCGGCGATACTGACTCGTCGGACGAGCCCGCCAGTAACGGATCGACCGACGACGAGGACGACAGCTCGGTCCTCTCGTCGATCGAGGCGGCCGACGGGATCGAGTCCGCTGGCTTCGTCCGATACAGTCACTCCCAACCCCCGGCCGAAGCGAGGGCCGAACTGTTCACGTCCGTCGAGGACGTCGAATCCTGGCTCGATAGTGCCTCCGGTCAGATCGAACCGAACGGGCCGGCCGCGACTGCGCTTCGCGAGACCGATTACGGGTCGTCACGAGCGATCGCGATCGAGGCCCAGGCGCCCGACGGCTGCCACCAGCTCACCGTCTCGGACGTCTCGTTGGACGACGACGGCGCCATCTCGGTTAGCACCAGCCTGGAAGAGGCGGACGACGGCGACGATATGTGTACCCAGCAACTGACGGCCGAAGGCGCCGTTGTCCGGGCGACGACGGCAGAGCCGCCCAACGAGGCCTCCGTCTCGGTTTCGTTTCCCGACGGCTCCTCGGTCGGTATCGGCATGGCGTCGAACAGCGCGTCTGCCGGCGACTCGCAGGGCGACTCGTCGTCCGACGACGCGTAATCGACGCCGCTTCCGGCCCTCCACGCGTCGTTCGCGTCCCGATATCAGAGCGCTTCCTTGTACGCTTCGAGCGTTCGTTCGACGTCGTCTTCGGTGTGGGCAGCGCTGACGAACTGGCACTCGAACTGGTTCTGCGAGAGGAATACCTTCTCTTCGAGCATCGCTTCCCAGAAGATGCGCCGCCAGCGGTCGGTTTCTGCGCGTTTGACGTCCGCGGCGCAGGTGGGTTCTGCCCCGTCGCGCGTGAAGATGACCTTGAACATACTCCCGGTGCCGGCGACGGTGTACTCGGGTGCCTGGTCGGCGACGATATCGGAGAGCCCGCCGCGAAGTTGCTCGCCGAGGCGATCGACGTGGTCGTAGACGTCGTGCTCGGCGGCGTATCGAAGGGTTTCGAGTCCGGCGGCCATCGTGACGGGATGGCCGGAGAAGGTGCCGGCCTGGAAGACGTCGCCCGCGGGCGTGAGGTCTTCCATGATCTCGGCGCGCCCGCCGACGGCGCCGACGGGGAACCCGCCGCCGACGACCTTGCCGAAGGTGGTGAGGTCGGGCGTGATATCGAACCGCCCTTGCGCGCAGCCGAGGCCGCCGACGCGGAAGCCGGTGATGACCTCGTCGAAGATCAGGAGCGACCCGTGCTCTCGGGTGATCTCGCGGAGGAACTCGTGATACCCCTCTTGCGGGTGGACGATGCCGTAGTTGCCGAGGATGGGTTCGGTGAGGACCGCGGCGATGTCGTCGCCGTGTTCGGCGAAGACCGCCTCCATCGCTTCCCCGTCGTTGAAGGGGACCGGCAGGGTGTGTTCGGCGAACGACTGCGGGACGCCGGCGGAGGAAGGCTGTGGGTTCTCGGCGTCGCCCTCGACGAGTGTCGACTCCTGGGCGCCGTGGTAGCCACCCTGCATCACGACGATTTTGTTCCGCCCGGTATGGCCGCGGGCCAGGCGGACTGCCGAGACCGTCGCTTCGGTGCCGGAGTTGACGAATCGGATCTTCTCGACGCTCGGGACGTGGCGCGTGACGAACTCGGCGAGGTCGACCTCGACCTCGGTCGGCGCGCCGTACATGGGCCCTTCACTCGCTTTGCGCTGAATCGCTGCGCGTACCTGTTCCGGCATGTCGTGGCCCAGGAGCAACGGGCCGAGGCCCATCACCCAGTCGACGTAGCGGTTGTCGTCCGCGTCGATGACGTGACCCCCGTCGCCCTTGCGGACGAAGAACGGGTAGGGCTCGATCGCCGCCCGGACGGCGGAGTTGACACCGCCCGGCATCACCGACAGCGCCCGATCGTACAGCGTGCGTGACCGGTCGTGTTTCATACTCGCCGGTTGTCGGCCAGGCGGCAAAGATGTACCGAGGTTCCGTCGACGGCTCGCGGCTGTGGGAAGCGATCGGTTCGCAGTCGGAACGAACCACCACCTCGCCGTCGACGACGTCACGCTCGCCGAACCGGAATGGGTCGACTCGATTCGACAGGAGTAATCCGATTCGCTCACCGGGACCGATTCGTCGCTTCTCCGTTGCGAGGGGCCATCCATCGCTCACCGGCGCTGTGTGACGAACTCCCTCCAGCCCAGCCTGAACGAATCGGTGTTTCGGGTGCTGTCGCCCGTCGTCTCACTCCTCCCAGATGTACCAGCCATCGCCGTCGATTGCGACGATGATTCCGGTCGATTCTTGCTCCTCGTCGATCTCCTCGCCGTCGTACTCGCCCGACATCGTCACCGTCAACGAGAGCTCGTGTGCGGCCGTGATCTCGTGGTCGCCGAGGTCCGCGTCGAGGTCGTCGATCTCACTGTCGTCGAGTTCTCGGTTCTCTTCGCACTCGAAGCCGACGTCGATCGCATCGAACCTTTCTTGCTGTCGATCACTCGGCTCGTACTGCTCGAGGACCTCTTCCCTGTTCGTTTCGGTGTCGTACTCGTAGGGAACGTACTCGATGGCTGCTTCGGCGTCGCCATCCACAACCGCTTCGACGTATTCGCCCGCGTCGCTGCACGGCTCGCCGGCCGACGATTCGTCCCCACCCATCCCCGGAATCGAACTCGTACATCCTGCGAGGCCGAGAGCGACGCCCGAACCCGCCACTGCCTGCAGTACTGCCCGTCGTGATTGCCTGCCGTTCATATCTCGGGTACTGAACGAAGACCTATTAATTCATTGGCCAAACCCGACTAATATCGAACAGATATTCACTGCGGCTGTGAATATATCGTAGAATCTTAGGCCTGGGGGCGCTTCTCAGATAGTCCGTCTGCGACGTCTTCGGCGAAGTAGGTCAGAATCAGATCCGCGCCGGCGCGTTTGATCGAGAGGAGCGACTCGAACGCCGTTTCTTCGAGATCGAGCCAGCCGTTCTCCGCGGCGGCGTGGAGCATAGCGTACTCGCCGGAGACGTTGTACGCCGCGACGGGGTGGTCGAACTCGCGGCGAACGTCGGCGATCACGTCGAGGTACGGGAGGGCAGGCTTGACCATGAGCACGTCCGCACCTTCTTCGACGTCCAGCGCGACCTCACGGCGAGCTTCGCGGGCGTTCCCGGGATCCATCTGGTAGTGACGCCGATCACCGAAGGACGGCGCGCCGTCCGCGGCGTCGCGGAACGGGCCGTAGAATGCGCTCCGGTACTTCGCCGCGTAGGACATGATCGGTACCGACTCGAAGCCCTCTCGGTCGAGCCCCTCGCGAATCGCACCGACCATCCCGTCCATCGACGCGCTGGGAGCGACGACGTGGGCGCCCGCCTCGGCGTGCGAAACGGCGACCTGCGCGAGTTTCTCGATGGCGGCGTCGTTGTCGACGGTGAGCGTGGGTTCGCGATGCCCGTGTGGGATACCCGGGCCGGACGTACCGTCGGCGTCCGCCTCCCCGTCGCTGTCTCCCTCCCCCTCGGCCGCGTGTGCCGCCTCCAGTCCGTCCTCCAGCGGGCCACAGTGGCCGTGATCGGTGTACTCGCAGAGACAGACGTCCGTGAAGACGGTCGCGTCGGTTTCGGCGGTGATGCGGCGGATCGCCGCCTGAACCACGCCGTCCTCGGCCCAGGCGCGGGTCCCGGTTGGGTCCTTCGAGCGCGGGATACCGAAGACCATGACG
The DNA here is from genome assembly GCF_000328525.1 of Halovivax ruber XH-70. Classification (NCBI taxonomy): domain Archaea; kingdom Methanobacteriati; phylum Methanobacteriota; class Halobacteria; order Halobacteriales; family Natrialbaceae; genus Halovivax; species Halovivax ruber. The sequence goes on along the minus strand of NC_019964.1, from coordinate 3,108,923 downwards.
GCCTCGACGCCGGTCGCGAGCACCTCCTCGACGCGGGCGACACTCTCGTCGACGGGGACGCGTTCGTGACCCGGCATCGACTCGATGGGGACGCGCTCGTCCGTCGTCGCGTCGACGAAGATCGGGGCGATCAGGTCCGACGGCGAGAGGCTCGTCTCGCCGACGAGATCCCGGACGGGATCGCTCCGGAGCCGGCGGGGGCGCTGCGTGAGGTCCATAGTCGGAACGAGGGTCAGACGGCCCAAATATCCCTCGCTCTCCGGGGAGTCCCCTCGCGAACCCGGTTCTGGAACACTTCGGGTGGTTGCCGATGCTTCCTTCATCCGACGAGCCAACCGGCCACGCCCAGCCCGGCCAGCGAGCAGACGAGGGTGCCGACGGCGTTCGTCGTCGCCGCCCGCCGCTCGCCGCGCTCCCACAGCCCCACCGTTTCGACAGAGAACGTCGAGAAGGTGGTGAACGCCCCGCAAAGTCCGACGCCGAGGAGCTGCATCGTCGCGGGTCCCACCCCGCCAAACGCCAGGAGGCCGAGCGCGAAGCTCCCGAGGGCGTTGACGATCAGCGTCGGCCAGGGGAACTCGTCCCCGGCGATCTCGGTATAGATCCAGTGGCGGAGGAGGGCGCCGACCGCCGCGCCGATCCCCACGAGGTGGGCGGGCGAGAGATCGGGCGCGAGGAGGGCCTCGATCACGCGCCGACACCCCGAGATCCGTTCATGCCGACGCACCTCCCGTGGGCGCTTCGTCGCGGCCGTTCCCCACGAGACTCGCGAACCATCGCCCGACGAGCACCGCTGCAAAACCGAGCGCGTAGGTTGCTCCGACGTAGCCGATTGCGAGCATCGGATCCGCGAACGCCAATCCGTTGTCTGCCGATCCGCCCCCCGTCGTCGTCTCCAGGACGAACGCGCTGTAGGTCGACAGCGACGAGAGGAACCCGGTCGTCACGAGCAGTTTCGCTTTCCGGCTGATCGCCGGCGTATAATACGTCTCGTAGACGAGAAACCCGAGCAGAAGGCTGGCCAGGACGTTCACCGCGAGCGTCCCGCCGAGCGAACCGGCGACGTCGCCGACGGCGAAACGGAGGTTTGCCCCCGCGAACGCGCCGATTGCGACGATCGCGGCCGTCTCAAGTCTGGCGAGGACGGTCGATGGCGACACGGTCGCCTGTTCGTTCGAAGATAGGCTACATCAGGCTACTGGTCCAGTGAACGACTGATTCAGCGAACGTCCATCCGAGTGGCCGAGCCCGTGGAGCGACGAAACCGGCGGTAGCCGACCGAGAATGCGAGTGGTCTGCGGGTGAGCGAGTCGGTGGGTCGAGGGAACTGGAACCCGTCAGTACCGGCCACCGTCGCGGGTGAGTACCCAGCGACAGGTAGCCGAGATCTCGGGGCTACTGTCGCCCCGGTCGTCGTCCGGGATCACGGTCCCGCACTCCTGGCAGGTGAGCGACCCGCCAGCGCGGCTTTCGACGTACACCGTTCGCTCGTGATCGCATCCCGACCCATCGAGTGGCCCCGTCGCTGCGCGGCCGCGATCGGGGTCTTCACGGATGTCGGTCGTGTACACGAGTACCACTGTGTTCGTCGGTACCACACATCAGTCTTTCCCCGAAACGACCCCGATCGCTTGCTGGCCGACCGAGAAACTAGTCTTTTTGCCCCCGCCCGTCCCCTATCGTGGTATGGGAATCGGCGACGTTACCCGGGTGACGGTCGGCGACTGCACGGACCTCCACTACGTCGATACGGGGATGTACGACACGGCCGAGTACGGGTCGGTCTACCTTATCGACGACGAGCGGCCGGCGATCGTCGACTCGGGGATCGGGACGAACTACGAGCGCATCCTCGCCGCGCTCGAGGAGGTGGGGATCGATCACGACGACCTCGCGGCGATCGTGCTGACGCACGTCCATCTCGACCACGCCGGCGGGGCGGGTTTCCTCGCCGAGGCGTGTCCGAACGCGACGGTGTACGCCCCGCACAACGGCGCGCGCCACGTGACTGACCCGTCGCGACTCGTCGAGGGGACGAAGGCCGCGGTCGGCGACCAGTGGCGCTACTACGTCGAACCGAAGCCGGTGCCCGAGGATCGGATGGAACCGTACGAGGATGGCGATGTCATCGACCTCGGGACCCACGAGTTGCGCGCCCACGCCGCACCTGGCCACGCCCCGCACCACTTCGTCTTCGAGGATCCCGCGAACGACGCCGTCTTCACCGCCGATGGGGCCGGCATCTGGGTGCCCGCCATCGACGAGATCCGGCCCACCTCGCCGCCGCCGCAGTTCGACCTGGCGCAGTGTCTGGCCGACGTGGAGACGATTCGTGACCTCGATCGCTCGACGCTCTGTTTCGCGCACTTCGGCCCTCGCGAGACCGGTGACGTCCTCGATGCGTACGCGGAGACGCTCTCCGCCTGGGTCGAGTCGGTCAGGGAGAAGCGCGCGGAACTTGGTGCCGACGAAGCCGTGATCGACCACTTCGCGGACGCGACCGACCTCGATCGCGTCTGGGGCGAGACGAAAGCCCGTGGTGAGGTCTCGATGAACGTCCGCGGCGTGCTGACGTCTCTTGACGGGTAAAATGCCTGTGTAAGGCGTCCACGACGGTTGCGGCGGGTGTCCGCCCGCCGCCACACTATCCCTTCGGATCGCTGCAGATCTTGCACCGGGTCGATCGCCAGCAGGCGGCGAATAAACGCCGATAAATAGGTAACCGGATCCTCAGGCTTTATCATGCGTGAGGGACTCTCACGCGAGTATGGACCTGCTGGCGACGGAACGCGACTACGAGGACGAGGTGACTGGAGAGACGACCCTCGGCCGGCTGTTCGAGGACGCCGCGGAACGCTACCCGGATCGACCCGCCCAGCTCTACAAGGGCGGGATCTACGACCGGACCATTACTGGATCGATCCTCCCGCAGGCGCCACCGGGCGAGTGGGAGACGATCACGTACGGCGAAATGCGCGACGTCGTTCGCAAACTCGCGGCCGGCTTTCGCGAGCTGGGCATCGATGGTGGCGACCGCGTCGGCATCTTCGCCAACACGCGCATGGAGTGGGCCCAGACCGACTTTTCGCTCCTCTCGATCGGTGCGGTCGTCTCGACCGTCTACGCCGGCTCGTCCACCTCGAAGGTCTCGTATCTCCTCGGCGACGCCGGTGCTGACGCCGTCGTCGTCGAGAACGGGGAGATGCTCGATCGCGTCCTCGAAGTGGAGGACGAACTCGACCTCTCGTTCATCGTCACGATGGACACCGTCGACGAAGCGACTGCTCGTGACGACGTCTATACGCTGGCGGAGGTCTACGACATCGGCAGCGACGTCTTCGATCCGGAGGCCTACCGCGAGTGGCTCGACGAACCCGACATGGACGATCTGGCGAGCCTGATCTACACCAGCGGGACGACCGGCAAGCCGAAGGGCGTCCAGCTCACCCACCGAAACTTCCGGGCGAACGTCACGCAGGTGCGCAAACGCGTCGCTCGCAAGCCGGAGACGCCGGACGACGTCCCGTCGATCGACGAACACACGCGCGTCGTCTCGTACCTCCCGCTCGCACACGTCTTCGAACGAACCTCGGGTCACTTCCTCATGTTCGGCAGTGGCGCCAGCGTCGCCTACGCGGAGAGTCCGGACACCCTTCAGGACGACTTCGCCGCCGTCGAACCGACGAGCGCGACGAGCGTCCCCCGGGTCTACGAGAAGATCTACGATGCGATCCGCGAACAGGCCAGCGAGTCCGCGATCAAGGAGAAAATCTTCGAGTGGGCGGTCGACGTCGGCGTCGAGTACCAGGAGACCGACTCCCCGGGTCCGATCCTCGACGTCAAACGCAAACTCGCGGACAAACTCGTCTTCTCGACCGTTCGCGACGCCCTGGGTGGCAACATCGAGATGCTCATCAGCGGCGGCGGCAGCCTCTCGGCCGAACTCTGCTCGCTCTACCACGCGATGGGCCTGCCGATCTACGAAGGCTACGGCCTCACGGAGACCGCACCCGTCGTCTCGGTCAACCCGCCAGGCTTCCCGAAGGTCGGAACGATCGGCCCACCGGTCGTCGACATCCAGACGACCGTCGACGAGAGCATCGTCGACGACGATGCGTTCGCCAGCGACCCCGGTGAGGTGGGCGAACTCGTCGTCCGCGGTCCCAACGTGAGCGAGGGCTACTGGAACAAACCGGGCGCCACCGAGCGATCGTACATCGACGAGGCGCCGGGCGAGGTCCACGGCGAACTCGAGACCCCCGAACGCGCGGGGCAGTGGTTCCGCACCGGTGACATCGTCCACCGACGCCCCGACGGCTACATCGAATTCCGCGAGCGCGCCAAACAGATCCTCGTCCTCTCGACCGGCAAGAACGTCGCCCCCGGCCCCATCGAGGACCGCTTCGCCGCGAGTTCCGTCGTCGAACAGTGCATGGTCGTCGGCGACGGCCGCAAGTTCGTCTCCGCGCTGGTCGTCCCCAACATGGAACACGTCCGCGAGTGGGCCGCCGAGGAGGGCATCGACCTGCCCGACGACCCGGAGGCCGCCTGTACCCACGACCGCGTTCGCGAGTACGTTCGCGACGAAGTCGATCGCGTCAACGAACACTTCGAGGACTACGAGACCATCAAGAAGTTCCGCCTCGTCGGCACCGAATTCACCGAGGAAAACGACCTCATGACGCCGACGATGAAGAAGAAGCGCCGCACGATCACGGATCGCTTCGAGGATCGTATCGAGTCGATGTATCCGGAGGACTGAACAACGAACTTTTTGCGCGATCGGGATCGCGCTTCGCGCGACCCGTCGCGAAAAACTTCGATGAAAAAGGCCGCCTCCGCAGGCACCACCTGCACTGGCGGTCGATTGAGATGCTATCGCTCACCGCTTCGGCGTTCGCGTTTTTCGAGGCGCTTCACTATACTCTCGCTTCTTCGCTCGCATCGGATCTGACCCGGCAAGGCCCACCGACAGCGACACCGCGCCCATCCCGTTCCGCGTCACCCTATAACCGCCAGAAACCGGTGGCCAAGGCGCTTCAGAGCCCGGAGGCACTCGCGGAGGACCGGTGCGCCGTCGTAGAGCCAGAGGGCCACGACGAGTCCTGCCAGTCCGAGTTGTATCAGGACGTACGTCGAGAGGTCGCCGCTCGCGAGTTCCTCGCGATAGCCACTCAGAAAGTAGGTGAGCCGTTCCTGAAAGCCCGGTGGGTCGCCGGCCGGTGGAGCCGTGCCGAACGGCCAGCTGATAGTCTGTAGATAGAGGACGCGGTCCTGGACGAAGCCGTAGAGGAGGTCACCCGGCAGGTGGAGCAGGTAGCCGACGGCGAGGGCGACGCCGACTCGGAGCTTGCCGAGCCGGCTGGCGAGCACGCCGGCGGCGAGCGAAATTGGGAGTGCGAAGAAGATCGAGTGGCCGATGGCGTAGCCCGACTGGAAGACGCCGAACTCCCAGGCCAGCGGCTTGTCGACGAGATCGGGAAGGAGCGCGCCGACGGCGACGGCGATCGCTTCCAGCCCGCTCGGCCCGTCGCGCCACCACAGGTGCGCGAGCAGCGAGTACGCCAGGTAGCCGACGAGGACGTGTTCCCAGGGCCACATCGTCCGTTCAGGTGGGTCGTGACCGCGTTGTTATGGAGGCGATACATCGCCCGACGCGGACGGTGTCGACCTCGCCGTGCTCGACGACTGCCCGAAGTCGGACGCTTCCGAAGATCAAGCGTTTACTTCGACCCGGGGATCGTAATTAGTTGTGGCGGCAGTCCCGTGGTCCGTCCGAGTCACGTCCGGTCACTTCGCCCACCGAGTGACCCGCCGGCATCGATATCCGCCAGGCTGTCGCTACGAGCGTTCGACTCGTTCGAGGACGATTCGTTCTTCAAAGCGGCCCCGCCGATCGGCTTTCCGGGTACGTTTCTCCTGAAATTCCTCGAGGCTCACACCGCGCGCACGCCGGATCGCGTGGACGACTTCCACGATGTCCACCAGCTCTTCGACGTCGCGGCTCTCGAGGAACTCGGTGACCTCCTCGTCTAGCTTGTCGGCCAGCCGCTCGCGGTACGCCGCGTCGTCGGCGCGGTGGATCGTCGGTTCGTCGCCGTCGGCTTCGATGATGGCTGGAATCTCGTCACGAACCAGTTTGTCGTAGACGTCGGCCATGGACCGCCATTCCGCTGGCACGGTATAGGTGCTGTGCGACGTGGCGTGGGTCGACAAGATTCGGTCGTCCCGGCCGTCGTGTGGGCGGATCCGTGTTGGACCGACACTCGGGCCTGTCAGGATCGATCGGTCGACTAGCGGGTCGTCCGCCGGCGAGCACGGCCACGGACGACGCCGACGAGGAGCGCGATCGAGAGGAGTGCGGTGACTGCGGCCCCGGAAACCGCGACGAGAACGAAGCCGGACGTCGTCCCCGGGTGGACGTACTGTCCAGCGAACCCGGCACCGACGCCGATGAGTGCGACCTCGGCTCCGACGATGGCGGCTTTCAGTCTCAGTCGGTGGCCACCTCCTGTCGGCCCGCTGGCGTCACGATCGGTTGCAGTACTCGTCGCTGACTCGGTCGCGAGCGCCGCCGCGACGGCTGGTGCTCGATCGGTCGGGACCGCGAGCCACGTCGGTTCGTCCAGTCCGCGCGGGCCGCGACACCGAAGCAGAGTGATCGTGCCCAGGCGGACCGTCCACCAGTCCGTGATCGAGGACCGGGGCCGGGTTCGACCGCGGTAGGTCACCCGGTCGTCGGCGGGATCGATCTCCCCACTCGCGCGGCCTCGGTCAAGCAGTCCCGAAAGGAGTCCGCCCGCGAGTCCGGCGACCACAGCGACGCTGACCACAATTGGTCCGATCAGCACCCAGCCGATGGCGTAGCCGAGCCCGCCCAGAAGGGCGGCGGCTGCCGGTGCGACGATTCTGCGATGGTCGTATAGCGTCTGCCCCGGCGCGTCGGGGACGAAACTGTCGGCCGTGGCTGTCGATTCGAAGCGTCCCCAGAACTGTCGTGGGACGGGTTGGTTCGCGACCGCATCGAGATCGGCTTCGACGCCGTCCAGCCAGGTACCGTCGGTTTCGACCCACGCTTGCGCGCGTCCGATGGTGAGTATCACCGTGACGAAACCGGCGATGGGGCCGATTCCAGTCGGAACGATGGGGGACGCGAGCAGCAGTATCGACCCGAGGACCGCCCAGCCGTCGACCAGCACCAGCTGACCCCATCCGAGCCACCGGAGCGTCGGATTGGTGGCTGGATCGAACGACCAGGAAACGGGCGCGTCCATACGGGCTGTCTCGTTCCGACGTGGGATTACTCTCCCGGCCGGGTGGCGCGCTGTAATCAGGAATTGTCTCGATGGTCGTCGGCTGCATCACCGCTGTCGGCCTGTCGCGCCGCAGACGACGTCGCGTCACCGTCGGATCCTCGATCAGTCCCGGACTGTGTCGCGGCCGGATCGACCGGTTCGTCCCGTCTGGAGGGATGAATCTCGTGGGTATGTTCGCGAAAGGGATCGTCGGCAGGATCGTAGAAGTGTTCGCTGCGGGCCAGCAGGTAGATCGCCAGGCCGGCGATCGGAATTCCCCCGACGATCGCCGCCCACTTCCGGGCGTTCATCCCGATGTCACCGGCGTCGTAGTGGACGAACGCGGCCAACAGGAGCTGGATCCCGACCGGAACGGCGATCAGGAAGACGAGCAACGGAGTGACCATACCCCCGGTAGGAGACGGAGGGGCAAAATCGTGTGCCTCACCCGCGGTCGAGTACTGCCACCGTCCGCCGCTTATCGAACTTCGAAGTCGATCGCCGCTCCCTGGCCAAAGCCGACACAGAGCGTCGCGAGACCGCGTCCGCCGCCGCGTTGGGAGAGCTCGTGGATGAGCGTGACCGGCAGGCGGGCGCCGGAGGCGCCGAGCGGGTGGCCGATGGCGATGGCGCCGCCGTTGACGTTGAAGATCTCGGGGTCGATGCCGAGTTCGTCGCGGGCGTAGACGGTCTGGCTGGCGAAGGCCTCGTTGAGTTCGACGAGGTCGTAATCGTCGATCTCGCGGCCGGTACGTTCGAGGAGGCCACGGGTGGCGGGGACCGGACCGATGCCCATCACGGTGGGGTCGACGCCGGCGACGTTGTTGTCGCCGACCTCGGCCAAAATCTCCAGGTCGTGTTCGTCGGCGAACTCCTCACTCGTCACCAGAAGCGCGGCGGCCCCGTCGGAGATCTGCGAGGAGTTGCCGGCCGTGACGGAGCCGTCGCCGGTGAAGACCGGTGAGAGTCCGGCCAACTTCTCGGCCGTCGTTCCCGGACGCAGGCCTTCGTCCTCGCTGATCGTCCCCTCCTCGGTCTCGATCGGGAGGATCTGGTCGTCGAAGCGCCCTTCCTCCGTGGCCGCGACGGCGCGCTGCTGGCTCTTCGCGGCGTACTCGTCCTGTGCCTCCCGGGAGACCTCGTAGCGCTCGGCGACCTCTTCGGCGGTCATGCCCATCATGAGGTCGGTGACGACGTACTCTTCGGCGAGTTGCGGATGGAGCGCCCGCTCGCCACCTTGCATCGGCACGCGGGACATGTTCTCGACGCCGCCGGCGATGATACAGTCACGCTGTCCCGCGCGGATCGCGTCGGAGGCGGAGATCAGCGCCTGCATCGACGAGGCACACCAGCGGTTGATCGTCGTCGCCGGAACGCCCTCGCCGAGATCGGACAGCAGCGAGATGACTCGGGCGACGTTGTTGTCCTGTTCGCCGCGCTGGCCGGCGACGCCCCACATCAGGTCGTCGACCTCCTCGCCGGTGAGCCCTGTGTCCTCGAGGATGTGGTTGATCAGCGGGATCGAGAGGTCTTCGCTCCGAACGTCGGCGAAGACGCCGTCTTCTTTGCCCTGTGGCGTTCTGATCGCCTTCGCGATGACTGGCGTCTGTGTCATGCCCGGACGAACGGGCGTGAGCCATATAAATGCCGGAGAACGGGCAGAGACGCGAGCGAAGTTTACCTCGCCAGCTCGTCGACGGTGGTTCAGACGGCGCGATCCGTCGACACACGGTCGAGATCGTAATAGCTTTCCCGACAGCCACTGGAAATTTCGTATGGTTCTCGACGACACGAGCGAATCGAGTCGACGTGGGGTCCTTCGAACGATCGCAGCGAGCGGGGCGCTCTTGCTCGCCGGTACAACGTCGGCAGCCGCGACGACTAGCACAACCGAGTCCGAAGACGCTCCTTCGGACGACGAGGATGCCCGGCCGGACGAAGGCTGGGCGTGGGATACAGCTGACACCGATCGCCCCGACCCTGATGAAGGATGGGCGTGGAACACGGCTGACACCGATCACCCCGACCCAGACGAGGGCTGGGCGTGGGAGTCGACGGATACTGAGCACCCCGACCCCGACGAAGGCTGGGCGTGGAACACAGCTGATACCGATCACCCCAACCCAGACGAAGGGTGGGCGTGGGACACAGCTGATACCGATCACCCCGACCCAGACGAAGGGTGGGCGTGGGACACGGCTGATACCGATCACCCCGATCCCGACGAAGGCTGGGCGTGGTAGGCGCCACCCTCGTTTCCCAGATTGCCGCTCTCGGGGCCGCTGCGTGTCCCGTGATGGAAACGTGTGGTCGCTGCTCGGTCTGACGACCGCCGAGGGTCTTGGTAAAAATGCCGTTTCACCTTACGCCGTTATCATGTAGGTTGGTGTCGTGGGTCCGCGCATGGACGAGACACGAACGACGGTTCTCGCCGTCGCGCTGGTCGCCTTGCTCGTCGGCGGCGCGCTCGGTGGTGCGTTCGGGACGACATTCACCGACTCGCCGGAACCGACGCCGGTTCGCGGTGACCAGACTGACTGGCACGGCGATGGGACGTCCTCGCTCGCACAGTTCGACTCCGCGGCGGCGTTCGAGTCGTACTTCGCGGCGGCCGACCGGCACCGGTTCGGACTGTCCCTCGGCGCCGGCCTCGACGTGGAGATGGCCAGCGACGACGAAGCGATGGAGGAGAGCGACGGCGGCGGTGACGCGGGAGGGCAGGCGGATTCGGCTGGTGACGCCAGCGGCGCCAGTGGCGGCGACGGCCGCGACGTCTCCGGGACGAACGTCCAGGAAGCCGGGATCGACGAACCGGACGTCCTGAAGGCCGAAGGGGAGGCCGCGTACTACGCCGGCCACCGGTTCAGATCACAGTCGGGTGAGACGACCATCGTCGATACGACCGACGCGGCCGATCCCGAACCCGTCGCGACCATCCCTGCCTCGGGTGAACTGCTGCTCGTTCCCGAGACGGACACGCTCGTCGTCTTCGACGGCGATCGACTCTGGGGCTACGACGTGAGCGATCCCGCAGCCCCCGAGCAGGTCTGGGACCAGTCTCTCGAGGCCGATCTCGAAACCGCGCGGCTCGTCGACGGCGATCTCTACCTCGTTCTCGTCGATCGGCCCGACTCCGGTGCCCCGTGTCCGGTCGCCGGCTACGGCGACGACGTCGCGTGTACGGACGTCTACCGACCGGGCGTCCAGACCGACGCGGATGCCGTCTACACGGCCGCACGCGTCGACCCTGCGTCCGGCGAACTGGTCGACGAAACCAGCGTCGTCGGCTCGACTCACTCTTCTGCGACGTACGTCTCGGAGAACGCGATCTACCTCACGTACACGCGATCGGTCTCCGAGTATCAGGTTCTCTCGGGCTATCTCACTGGGCCCGGCGTGGCCGACCTCGGTCTCGACGCCGAGACGGTCGACCGCATCGAGACGCTCGACGGCCTGAACATCACAGAACGCGCCAAAACCGTCGAACTCCGGACGATCGTCGAGCGGTGGTTCGCGAGCCTCGACGAGGAAGCGCACGACGACGCACGGGAGGCGTTCGACGAGGGAATCGCGGCCTACGCGGACGACAGGCAGCGCGACCTGACGAAGACCGGCATCGCACGCGTCTCGATCGACGGCGACCTCGACGTGACCGCGAGCGGCGAGGTACCGGGGACGCCGCTGAACCAATGGTCGATGGACGAACACGACGGCCACCTCCGGATCGCCACCACGATTCCCCGCACCCACGGTGCCGACTCCGAGAACGACGTCTACGTCCTCGACGACGCACTCGAGATCACGGGCTCCGTCGAGGGCCTTGGCGAGACCGAACGGATCTACGCCGTCCGATTCGAGGGTGACGAGGGCCACGTCGTCACGTTCCGCGAGACCGATCCGTTCTACACGCTCGACCTCGCCGACCCGCACGATCCGCAACTGGAGGGTGAACTCAAGATTCCCGGCTTCTCGACGTATCTGCACCCACTCGACGACGCGGGCGACCTCATGCTCGGCGTCGGCGAGCAGGACGGCAAGGTGAAACTCTCGACGTTCGACGTCAGTGATCGGACGGATCCCGTCGAGCTCGACGCGGCAATCCTCTCGGACGAACGCTACTCCGAAGCGGTCCAGAACCACCGGGCGTTCCTCCACGACGCGGAACACGGCGCGTTCTTCGTGCCGGCCGGCGAGGCGAGTTACCTCTACAGCTACGACGACGGGACATTGACGCAGGAAAAACAGATCGACATCGGTGGGCCCGGTGTCAGGGCGATGTACGTCGAGAACGCCCTCTACGTCTTCGGCGAATCCGAACTGATCGTCCTCGAACGTGGGACGTGGGAGGAAGTGGATCGACACGAACTGTAGGTCGGCTCACTTTTCTGCCCGACCGGGCAACCCGTCCCGCTCGGATGCAGGAGGGACAGCCTTATCTCGGCGGTTTGGCAATGACTCGCCATGAACGACCGAGCCGAGGCGGGCGACGACGACCCGGACCGATCCACCCGGGAGGCGTCGGAGTCGCCCGGCTCGACGCCGGAAACCGAGTCGACCGAGACGGCCGCCGACGGGGCGGCTGACGAGCAGGCGACAACGGACGCTGGGACAGACGACTCCGCATCGAGCCCCTCTACTGGTGCCGATTCATCGACCGAGGAAACCGATAGTGACGATGCAGCGGCCGACGAACCCGAACCGGCCGACGAACCCGAACCGGTCGACACTCCCACCGACGGCGACACGACTCCGCCCGGTGAGGTGGCCGGAACGGACGGCGTGGGCTCCGATTCGGCCACTACTGGCGAAACCAGCGGCGATGGGGTTCCATCCGACGAAACAGCCGACGGCGAGACCGCCGACGATGGGGTGTCATCCGGCGAAGAAAACCCCGACGAAGCCGACGACGGAGTGACCATCGACGAAGCCGACGACGAAACGACTAGCGACGAACACGGCGATAGACGAGCCACCGACGAATCTGACGACGGAACGATTGCCGACGAAACCGCCGACGAGACGGCGGCCGATCCGACACCCGGCGTCCCGGACCCGGAACCCGACGACGAGCGGTCCGTCCCGGAAGACGTCCGCAAGTACGCCCGCTTCACGAAGATGGACGGCGCGCAGTACGACCGGGTCAACGAGTTCCTGCGCGACCGGACGTACGTCACGGCCCGCGAGTGGGCGATCGCCCGCCTCTGTGCCGACTTCCGGACCGAGACGGGTGTAGAGATGACCAAGATCGGCGAGAACCTGCCCGAGCTGGTGCCGTTCATGACCGACACGTACACGCCACAGGCGGTCAACCAGGCGCGCTCGTCGTTCGACGACAAGGTCCGGAAAGCCGGTGCAACCTTCCTCTACGGGGCGATGTGTGACTTTTACACGGCCGAGGAACTGGACGACGTGATGTACGAGGTCACCGAGGTCTCGAAGTTTCTCCTGGAGGTCGAAGGGGTCGACCTCTCCATCGAGGACGAACTCGAGGCCGAAGAGCGCATCTCGAGCGTGATGCGGGAGGTCCGCGAGGCGAGCAAGCAGCTTCGCGAGGACGAGACGCTGGGTGTCGACGAGGATTCGGACGATGACGGCGAGTCGAACGGTGACGGCAAGTCGGATGATGACAGCAATTCGGATGCGGACACCGATCCGGATCCCAGCGACGCTTCGGACGACGATGCATCAGCTGGCGAAGCCGATCCGGACGATCGGGCTGAAGCGACCGTCGAGAACTCGTCAGCGGACGATGCTGTCCCCGCAGCGGCCGATGATGTTGCGACCGCAACTGACGACCCCGACTCGTCGACCGACGCCGACCACACTGCCGAGTGAGGCGGTTCTGCGTTCGGTTTTCAGTGTTCGGCATCGCTGTCAGTGTCCAGTCCGTCTTCTCGAATGATGTCCGCTATTTGTCGGGATACTTCGGTTCGCGCCGCTCGGCTCGATCGAGCGCCCGTTCGACGACGGTCCGGACGTCGCCGTGGAACTCGCCGCCGTGTCCCGAATACATGTGCTCGACTGTCTCGGGCAGCCGATCGAGGAGCCGCTCGATGCTCTCGATGAGCGTTTCGCGTGACTGACCGGCCATATCGGTGCGGCCGAAACTCCCGTCGTCGAACGCCCCATCGTCGTGGACGACCACGTCGCCGGCAAAGAGCGTCGTCTCCGAGACGAACGAGACGTGGTCGTCGGCGTGGCCGGGCGTGTGGACGACCTCGAACGACTCGTCGCCGATCTGAATCTCGTCGCCGTCGGCGATCGCTCGCGTCCGGAGCGGGTGGTCCGCGAACGCGTATATCTCCGGCCCGAACCTCCCGGAGACAGCCGAGAGCCGATCGACGTGGTCGCCGTGCTGGTGAGTGAGCACGACGGCGTCGAGTGCGTCGACGCGGTCCCGAATCTCGTCGATGACGCCGTCGTACGTCCCGGTATCGACCAGCGTCGTTCGCTCGCCGGGGACGAGGAAGACATTACAGGTGAACGACTCGGCGCCCGTCGTGACGGTGTGGACCTCCATCTCGACGATAGCTGACGCGACGGACTGTCCTAAACCCGTCGTCCGGTTCGTCCTCGCCGATGGGTACCGTCGTCGTGAATGGGGGCTCGATAGTCCGGGGGTGCCGACTCTCTCTGTTTCTGCGGCTGGTGTCTCAGTTGCTCCACGGCCCGATCACCGATGTCCGAACGAATATGTTCGACAACGAGAACGTCCTGTCACTATCCAGCAGTGGCTTTTTGAGCGTCGGTCGTGTTGTATTACACGTATGGGTTTTGGTAGTTACGACGAGTCCGAACAACAGGACATCGACGCAGACTTCGACGAAGACGACGCCGTCCAGTCGGAGGAAAACGCCCACAAGGGGACGGTCGAGTTCGACAACGGGGCATCGAGTGACGAACTGATCGATCGTCTGGCCGAGATCAAAGACGAGGAGTAGGCGACCGATGCCCGACCCACACGGGCGTCGGGCACTCGGCATCGCCGACTCGTCGCGCTCGGCGTGGTGTACGCTCGCGGGGGCCGTCGTCCGCGGCGATCGCGTCGTCGATGGGGCGTCGTTCGCCACGGCGACCGTCGGCGGCCTCGACGCCACCGACGCCGTGTTGCGCATCGTCGCCGAACTGGACCGAGAGGATATCGCTGCGCTGTTGCTCGGGACGATCGCCCCTGCGTGGTACAACGTTCTCGACCTCGACCGGCTCCACGAGGAGACGCGGCTCCCGACCGTCGCCGTGACGTTCGAGGAGAGCGACGGACTCGAACAGCCGCTCCGGGAGGCGTTCTCCGGCGAGGCGCTGGCACGGCGATTGGACCGGTATCGGTCGCTCCCGCCCCGCCACGCCGTCGCGGTCGGAACGGAGACGGTGTACGTCAGGGCCGTCGGCTGCGCGCCGTCAGACGTCGAGACCCTCGTCACCTCGTTCACGCCGGTCGGTGGCCGTCCGGAACCGATCAGGGTCGCCCGGCAACTGGCGCGGGCCGGCGCCGCGTATCGAGAGCAGGCGCTCGAGGACGTGTAACGTTCCCAGCGGACGTGTCGCGGTTTGGCCGAGTCGCACCCGCGAGTGGTGACTACGCTTCAGCCTGATTCGAACCTACTCCTCAGCCTGGTTCGAACTGCGTGCCACCGCCTGGGCCGCTTCGCCGCCGTCCGTCGCCGGTGAGGACCCCTGAATGAGGGCCTCGAAGTCGTCGACGTCGTCGTACTCGTCCTGGTGCATGAGTGCCGTCTTCCCGAGCGGGGTCACTTCGTAGAGTCCGGAGCGCTCGGCCGGGCCGACTTTTCGGACCAGGCTGTAGTCTTCGAGGACGGGCAGTCTCGTGTTGATGTTCTTGCGACTCTTCCCCGTGTGGGAGGCGAGATTCGGTGCGACGTTCCGACCTGTCTCCTTGAGGGCTTCGAGGATCAGGAAGTCGGTGGGCTGTCTCAGTTTCACGAAATCACGCTCGTGCTGGCGAGAGGGTGCAATTACAGGTAATACTTCCGGCCGCTCAGGGTCGTCTCGCCGGTCCGTGGCCGCACGTTCCACTTCCTGTGCGAAAGTCGTAGGTAGGTGCCGGGCGAAGCGCTCGCCATGGACGCCGAACAGGCCGAGCACATGGAGGGCCTCTGTGTTACCGACTGTACGCGCTGCCCCGCCCTCGTCGACTCGCGAAGCCGAATCGTCGACGGCACCGGCCCGGCCGACGCCGACGTGCTCTTCGTCGGCGAGGCACCGGGTGCGCAGGAAGACGCCGAGGGCGAACCGTTCGTCGGCCGGAGCGGGACCGTCCTGGACGACCAGCTTCGGACGGTCGGCCTCGAACGCGAGTCGGTTCGCATCACGAACTGCGTTCGCTGTCGCCCACCCGACAATCGTGATCCGACGACGGACGAACTCGAGAACTGCCGCGGGTACCTCGAAGCCGAGATCGATCGCGTCGACCCCGACGTCGTCGTCACGCTCGGAAAGGTACCGAGCGAGCACCTCCTCGAGCGTTCCGTCGCCGTCACGTCGGAGACCGGCTCCGTCGAGGAGGTCCGCCTCGGCGACACGACCACGCCACGACCCGTGCTGATCTGTTTGCACCCGGCCGCGACGCTGTACGATCGCAGCCAGGAGTCGGCGTTCGCCGAGACGATCCAGGAGGCAGCGGCCATCGCCGGCGTGTCGCCGACGGACGAGGGTGGCCAGTCTCGCCTCGGTGAGTACTGATTTCGGCGGTTTTCTGCGAAACTCGGTCTCTGGGTGACTCAGTCGGGTCTGCGGTCGGTCCTCGCCGCTGGGAGCTGTCTGTCCACTCGGAGCGGTCGGGCTGTCGCCCTGCTCCAGCGAACGAAAGGGCCATGCCGTTCCTGCCCCGATATTCTTTCATGAGCGAGCAGGCAGGCCGGTCGTCGCCCGAGACGGTCGACGCGACCGTCGCCGTGGTCGACTACGGGCTCGGTAACCTCCACAGCGTCACACGCGGCCTCGAACGCGCCGGCGCGAGCGTCGAGATCACCGCCGATCCCGAGCGGTTCCACGCCGCCGACGGCGTCGTCCTCCCCGGTGTCGGCGCCTTCCGCGAAGGCGTCGAGAACGCCGATCCGCTCCGGGAGGACCTCCTGGCCGTCGCCGACTCCGACACGCCGCTGTTCGGGATCTGTCTCGGGATGCAGATGCTCCTCACCGACAGCGAAGAGGGGTCTGCCGGCGAGTCGGCCGTCAGTGGACTCGATCTGATTCCCGGCACGAACGTCCGTTTCGACGAGGGCCAGAAGGTGCCCCACATGGGCTGGAACGACCTCTCCGTCGAGCGCGACCACCCACTCGTCTCCGGCGTCGCGCCGTCCGGGGCCGACGGGAACGGGTCCAGCAACGAACAGGACACGAGTGCCCACGATACGGAAGCGGACGACTGTTCCGTCGACGGCGAGTACGCCTACTTCGTCCACTCGTACTACGCCGTCCCGGACGACGAGTCGGCCGTCGTGGCGACGACCGGCTACGGCACCCGCTTCCCTGCCGTGATCGCCGACGAGTCAGGAACGGTGTTCGGGACGCAGTTCCACCCGGAGAAGAGCGGTGAGACGGGACTGCAGATTCTGCGGAACTTCGTCTCGCTCTGTACGGCGTGAGGAGTGGGCCGCCCACGTCACGGGCCGGTGTCGGACTTCGGTTCGAACTGAATCAATCGACTGATCTCAGTCGACGTGCGCTGACAGGCGTCGGTCGCTGCAGGTACATTCTCTCACTGCCCGCTCGACTCTCACTTCCCGACACAATCTCTCACTTCCCGACACAGTCAGCCCATCGAACACATCCGTGGATTTATATTATGCCGCATAATTCTGCAGTCTATGGAGGACCATTCGGTAATTGCCCTTCGACGCCGAACGATCATCGGCGGGACGCTCCTCTGGGTCGTGTTTCTCGGCCTCACATTCTCCGCACTCGTTCTCGAGGGCGGCTCACTGCCGCTGGTGTTGGCGTCGGCGCTCGTCCTCGTGGCCGGTGGCGCGCTGTTCAGTGTGCTCCTCTCGGTCGATATCAGCGTGGCTGGCTACCCGCTCGATCCGTTCCAGCGTGCGTCGCTCGGATACGCCCTCCTCGCGGTCGCCGTCGGCCTGGTGTACGTCCCGCGTGCGAGCGTCGGGCCTGGCGTCCTCGTTCCACTGAGCTGGATCGCGCTTCTCGTTGGCCTCGCCACCTGGGAGGCCAGTGTCCCACGGGCGGTTTCCGGCCCGTCGATGCGGCAGGTCGGCCTCATCGTCGCCCTCACGCTCGGTTTCGTGGTCGCGCTGCCGCTCGGGCTGAGTGTGCTCGGGTAACATCGGTCACAGGACACATCGGACGACAGGCTGTCAGGGACCATCGAATTCGGGTTTCACTCCGCGAGATAGAGCGCCGTCCGAACGCGGCTGTTCGGACACAAAACGGCCGATCGTGTCGGAATTGCGGTTCGGTCGCTCAGGCGGAGCGCGATTCGGTCGCTTTCGGGCGGAGGTTGCCGTAGCCGCACTTGCGACAGCGATCCGCACCCTTCGCGTTCCGGGCGTTACATTTCATGCAGATCATCTTCTCGAGCGTTCGCGCTTCCGCGGCGTCGAAACTGGCCATACTCGGTCTGTAGCCCCTCTCGCATTTGAATCTGGTGATCCGTCCGTTCCTGCCCCATCCCCGGGGACAGTGGGTCGCGTCGGCTACCCGTCGAAGCCGTCCTCCCACTGGAAGGTGCCGTTTCGCTGTACCACGTCGCCGTCAATCTCCAGGCGGGAGTCCTCGCTGACGTCGGTGATCATGTCGACGTGAACGGCCGACTCGTTGCCCGTCTCGCCGTCGGGGAGACAGGAGTCGTACGCACGTCCGAGGGCCAGGTGGACGGTGTCGCCCATCTTCTCGTCGAAGAGGATGCTGTCGGTGAAGCGATCGATGCCGCGATTCATCCCGATGCCGAGCTCGCCGAGGCGGCGTGCGCCCTCGTCGGTGTCGAGCACGTCGGCGATCACGGCTGCGCCCTGCTCGGCGTCGGAGTCGACCACTTCGCCGTCCTCGAAGCGGAGGGTGACGTTGCGGACGGGCTGGTCCTGAATCGTCATCGGGACGTCGAAGGTCACCTCGCCGTCGGTCGCGTACGGGGCGGTGAAGACCTCGCCGCTGGGCAGGTTGTGCGAGTCGTAGGCGACGGAGGCGGCGCTGTTGACCGCGCTTCGCTCCTCGATCGACATCGTGAGGTCGGTGCCCGGGCCGACGAGGCGGACCTCGCTGCCCGCGTCGAGGCGCTCTTTCAGCTTGGCCATCTCGTCGGCGAGCGCCTCCCAGTCGCGGAGGATGGCGTCGTAGGCGAAGTCGCGGTACTCCTCGTAGGCCATGTTCGCCTGCTGGGCGAGCGAGCGCGTCGGGTGGACGGTCGACACCCAGCGCGTGTCGAAGCGTGCCTCGCGGACGGCCTGGTGGGCGCTGCGGTAGGCCTGGCGCGTCTCGCCGGGGACGTCGGCCGTCGCGCTCGTGTTACGGCCGCCGCCGATGCGCAGGTAGACGTCCGCGGCTTCGTACAGTGCGAGTTCGTGGTCCGGTTCGTCGAAGTCCTCGCCGCTGGCGCGCTGGTAGGCGCGGGTGAGTTCGCCCGACCCGTACGTCGCGAGGAGGGTTGCGCCGCGTTCGCCGAGTTTCTCGGCGACGGCGACGGCCAGTTCGTGGGCGTCGGGGCCGACCGACAGGACGACGTCGTCACCGGCCTCGATGCGGGCGCTCCAGTCGACGAGCACCTCGGCGTGCTCGCGGACACGTGGATCCATACCGCAGGGTCTGACGTGAGAACACAAACCCGCGTCGCTTCCGGTTGCAGTCGCCGGCTGTTGGGCGTCGGTCAGCCCTCGAGAAACGATCGCCCGTCGCTTACTCGCCAGCGACGGTGGTTCCGGAGGGTGACGACGGCTCGCCGCGGGCCAGCCGGACGACCGCGTACACTGCGGGCGTGTCGACGAGCGCGATGGTGAGTTTGAGGACGTACTGGCCGATCATGAGTGCGGCGAGCGGCCCGGGATCCATGACGAATCCGCCGAAGATGGTAGGGGCGATGAAGAAGGCGACGGAGACGAAGATGACCGTGTCGATGGCCTGGCTCGTTCCCGTCGATGCGATGTTGCGCAGCCAGAGTTTCCCTCGACCGGTCTCCTCGCGGATTCGGTGGAAGAACCAGACGTCCCAGTTCTGGCTGACGAGGTAGGCGAGCGAACTGCCGGCGACGATGTAGCCCGCTGGCAGAAGGACCGACTCGAACTCGGCGGCGCCGACAGCAGAGTTCCCCGCGATTGGTGCGGCGGCGGTCGAGAAGACCAGCGCCAGCGCGAGGAAGCTCATCGCGAACGCCACGTTGACCACGATCTGCCCGGCGCGCTTGCCGTACAGCTCGGTATAGCAGTCACTCGCGAAGTAGGTGATCGCGTAGGCGAGTGCCGCGCCCGGCATCACGAGCTCGCTGCCCGTCACCGGCAACGAGATCGGAATCGAGAACGCGAGAATCTTCGCGGCGGTCAACTGGGCGGTTACCAGCGCCGTGACGAAGACGGCGATGAGGGCCACCTGCGGGAGCGTCGGTGTGCCGGTCGACTCTGTCATTACCGGGCGTACTGATCGGACGTACCTAAATGATGCTATTGCGGTGCTATTCCACCACTCGTTGAATCACAACACGAGGTTATCGGGTGCGATTTCTTCAGTTACGGGCGACCCGTCTATCTGTCGGTGGGGCTGTCGAACGGGGATGGATGGCCGCTGCTGAAGGGGTGTGGATGCCAACTATCGACGGGGCTTCACGCTCGTGAGACAGCCACGGGCCGCTCTCGGCCCTACGATCCGGACTCGGGCCGTCAAGCACGCGGAGAGTCAATTTCCGATCAGCTTCGAAGCCGACTCGAGTAATACAGGGGGACCAGCAGGACGAGGAACGCGCTCCCCATTCCGGCGACGGCCAGCCAGATGACGGCGAGCGTCCGCTGGTCCAGATAGCCCGCCACCTCCGCGAGCCAGAGGATGCTGTAGAACCCGACGACGAGGAGGCAGGCGACGTAGATGCGCAGCCCCCAGCCCACCACGTGGTAGAGGCGGGTTCTGGTCACCCACGGTCGTGGTGGAATCGAGAGTCCGTTCATCGTGGTGAGGCGGTTCTGTTCGTCAGTCCGAACGATCGTCGGCCAGCCGAACCGGGCAACGTCCCGGCTAAACGACCGGTGACGCCCGCTCGGGTGTCTGTCGTCTCGGTGACGTTCGAGTGAGGTATGTGGGGGGTACCGTCATAACCGTAGTGGTTGTCTCGCGCTCGGATGGGGCCGGACGGGCGCACTAGCTTGCGTCAGTCAGGGCGGTCGCCCTTGCCGCTGGAGGCCCTAGGGTAGCACGGTCCGGCGACGGCCGGACCGAGACCGCTGAGCGACCGGAGCGCGGGCTGGTGGGCCCGTCCGCCTCTTTCGGGTACGGTTCGGGGGCGGTTCGCCCGGTCGAGTACTTCCCTGTCGGGGGATTCGACCGGGCGCTCTTCGCCGTCGAGTCGACGCCGATCGTCGTCGATCCGACGCCCCATTTCGCTCACTCGTCATCGCTTTCGTCCGGTTCGTCTTCGTCGTCAGTGTCGTCGCCGGTCACCGCCTCCCAGAGCGCGCTCAGCAAGTCGTCCGATCGGTCGTCGCTTCGATCATCGTCGCGCTCGTCGCTGTCGTCCTCGGGGTCTCGGTCGGTGTCCTCGCGCTCGGAATCCCGATCGGCCTCGTCGTCGCGGTCCCGATCTTCGCCACGATCGCGTCCAGCCTCTCGGTCGTCATCGTCGTCGCGATCGTCGTCTTCCTCGCGTTCGGCGTCCTCCCGTTCGCCTTCGTCGTCCGCTCGCTCCCTCACGCCGTCGTCACGGTCGACATCCTCGCCCCGGTCGCCGTCTCCCTCGCCATCTCCACTGTCACCGGCGGGTCGCGACTCGCTTCGGTCGTCGTCTGGCCCCGATTCCGTCGCGTCTCCGAGCTGAGCTGCAGTGTCGGATCCGTCCGCATCTCCCGCTGGCTCGATCGACATCGAACCGTCGCCGACGACGGTCCAGGCGGTCGCGGCGATCGTCCCGGCGACGAGTACCGTGAGGACGAGGACGTACGCGGTCGACGCACTCTCACCGCGCGTCCGCCGATGTCGGTCCACAGTCTGGGTGTCTCGCTCCTCGCCCATCGTTACTTGGCCCGATCAGGTCGGTACGGCGTCCGTACAGCGTGACGGGTTCTCGGCCGTTCGAACGCACTGACGATCGCGTCACCGATCGTCTGTCACCGACCATCTCGTGCGTCTGACACCTGCTGGTTTACAGACGCCCAACTGCGGTCGTGATAGCGCACCCGTGTATTCAAACACCGTCAGCACTTTCCGATAAATCTGGATGTTTGTCCAGTAACTTACCGTCCGCCCGGTGGGTCTGGCAGGAATGGCGTGTGACAACGTAACTCACGAAGAATTATGTAGAACCCCCGCAATGGTGATACCATGGCGTCCGCCAGCCAGTCCGAGTCGCGCTCGTCCGCCAAGCAGTCTCTACGGCGTCGATTGACACCAAACTGGCTTATTCGAGTAACATTTTGATCGGCGGACACCCGTCTCGGCTCGTTGACACCGGGTCCGAGGCGCTGTCGTCCGTTTCTCGGTTCCCGTAACCAGCGGGGTCGAGCCGGTTCGTCCACCCGTCAGCCTGGCGGGTGGACGACGAGATATCAACCGTCAAACACGAACCCACCACACCGAACCACCGAAACGATGAGCACATACGACGAAATCGAATCGACGCAATCGCCCGAACCGACCAGTCCGCCGGAAGACGCCGTCCAGGTCCTGGACACCGACGGCAGTCTGCTCCCCGGCGCGAAGCGACCCGACCTCACGGACGAGGAGCTCCTCGAGATGTACGAGGAACTCGTCCTCGCCCGTCGATTCGACGA
Source organism: Halovivax ruber XH-70 (assembly GCF_000328525.1). Taxonomy (NCBI): domain Archaea; kingdom Methanobacteriati; phylum Methanobacteriota; class Halobacteria; order Halobacteriales; family Natrialbaceae; genus Halovivax; species Halovivax ruber. The sequence goes on along the minus strand of NC_019964.1, from coordinate 3,086,692 downwards.
GCGAGCGACGGGACTCCAACGCCAGGGGCGTATCTCGACGTACGCGCCCATGCGCGGCCAGGAGGGCTCGCAGGTCGCGACCAGTTTCGCCCTCGACGCCGAAGACTGGCTCGTTCCGACCTACCGCGACCACGCCGCCAAACACGCCCACGGCCGATCGTACGAGTCGTTACTCCAGCACCTCGCCGGCTATCGCGAGGGGTACGCCGTTCCGGACGACGTCAACGCGCTCCCGGAGTACATCCCGATCGGTACGCAGGTTCCCCAGGCGATGGGGCTCGCGTGGGGCTTCACCATGCAGGACCAGCACGACCGCGCCGTCCTGTGTCACTTCGGCGACGGCGCCACCTCCACGGGCGACTTCCACGAGGGACTCAACTTCGCCGCCGTCTACGACGTCCCGTCGATCTTCGTCTGTAACAACAACCAGTGGGCGATCTCGATGCCCTTCGAGTCGCAGACGGCGACGGAGACGATCGTCGAGAAGGCCGACGCCTACGGCGTCGAGGGCGTCCGCGTCGACGGCACCGACCCGCTCGCGGTCTACGCCGTGACCCGGGCGGCCGTGCAGAAGGCCAAACACCCCGCGGAGGGCGAACTCCGGCCCACGCTCATCGAGTCCTGTCAGTACCGCCTCGGCGCACACTCGACCGCCGACGATCCCTCGGCCTACCGCGACGAGGACGACGGCGAGGACTGGGAGGACCGCGACCCCGTCGAACGCCTGGAGCGCTACCTCTATCACGAGGAGATCCTTGACGACGACCTCGCAGACGAGATCGCCGACCGCGTCGAGGACTGCCTCGCGACGGCGATCGAACGCGCCGAAGCCACCGAGACCGATCCGGAACGGATGTTCGAGCACGTCTACGAGGAGCCGACCGATCGGCTGCGCGAACAACTGGCCGACCTCGACGGCCTGCGTGAGCGCCACGGCGACGAGGCGTTCGAGGAGGTGGGCGAATGAGCACCACGGCCGACGGCGCCGGACCGGCCAGTGAGGACGCCGAATCGACCGGCGACGACGCGGTCGACGAGGAACCCGACGTGGCGACCGATACGATCGATCTCGACGCCTACGACGGCCCGACCGAGTCGCTCTCGCTCGTCGAGGGGGTTCGCGACGGCCTCGAACTGGAACTGGCCCGCGACGACAGCGTGGTCGTCCTCGGCGAGGACGTCGGCACCAACGGCGGTGTCTTCCGCGCGACGGAGCACCTGCAAGACGAGTTCGGTCCGAATCGCGTGATCGACACGCCGCTGGCCGAGTCGGCGATCGTCGGTTCCTCGATCGGCCTGGCCCTCTCGGGGATGCGCCCGGTCGCGGAGATGCAGTTCATGGGCTTCGCCTCGCCGGCGTACGACCAGCTGGTGAGTCACGCCGCCGCGATGCGCAGCCGGAGCCACGGCCAGTACACGCTCCCGATGGTCGTCCGCATGCCCTACGGCGGCGGTATCGCGGCGCCGGAGCACCACTCCGAGTCCAGAGAGGCCGCCTTCGTCCACGAACCCGGCCTCAAGGTCGTCACGCCGAGTACGCCGACCGACGCGAAGGGGCTCATCGCCGCCGCGGTCCGCGACCCGGACCCCGTGATCGTCCTCGAACCGAAGCGCCTCTATCGTGCGTTCCGCGAGGACGTCCCGGAGAAACCCTACACCGTTCCGATCGGCGAGGCGTCGGTTCGCCGCGAGGGCGAAGACGTCTCGCTGTTCACCTGGGGCGCGAGCACCCAGCCTGCCCTCGCCGTCGCCGAGGATCTCGCCGAAGAGAACGGGATCGACGTCGAGGTCGTCGACCTCCGCAGCCTCTCGCCGCTCGACGTGGACACGATCGCCGAATCGGTGAAGAAGACGGGTCGCGCCGCCGTCGTCCACGAGGCCCCGAAGACCGCCGGCGTGGGGGCCGAGGTCGTCGCCACGATCAACGAAGAGGCGCTGTACTACCTGGAGGCGCCGGTCACTCGCGTGACGGGCTTCGACACGCCGGTCCCGCTCTCGACGCTCGAGGACTTCTACCTCCCACAGGCGCTGCGGATCCGCGAGGGCGTGCTGAAAGCCGTCGAGGCCTGACGCGTATCTCCGGTCCGTTCCGGCGACCCTCTCCCATCGCCGCCGGTCGCGCAACCGAATGAATTCCGTCCGTACCGTTGCCCTCACCCGCTTTACGCGGAACTGTCGATTCTGCTTTGTGCGACCTCGTCGACGCCCCTCCGGTACGCACGGCAAGCCGGCGGTCGGCGGACCCGTAACTCGGGAGTGAGGGTCGTTCGAGCGTACCGTCTCCATTCGGTCTCTCGTCGTTGTTTCGAAACCGAGGGCGAATACACGGGCCGTCATGGACTAGGGTCAGCGATTCGAATCGCCATCCAACCGATCGTGGTGAATCGGGCGTCGTCGCGGTTCCCCGCCGAGGGTGACACCAGGAAGAACCGTCGAAACATTAATATAACTGGGTAGAAAAAAGAGCGTTTGGTGTAATACACCATGGACGTAGAACTAACGGACGAATCCAGTGATGACAGCGCGGCCGCCGTCTCCAGCGGCGGCTGGTGTACGTGCAGTAGCTACACGACGACGTGTACGTGTACGTGGACGGGGTAGTTGGCTATTCGGTTGCCACGGACTGGTCGCACGCGGGCTCGACGGACGCCCAGCGAACTGCACCCATTTTTGATCGGATGACAGGCACCAAACGGAGACAGGCGACCACGAACCGCTTCACCACGTCGGGGAGTGCTGGCACTGAAAGCGAGTCGGGAACAACGGGGGGACCGTGCAGCATCGATGCGTCCGGGTCGGGTGTCTCGGACCCTCCGAGGGGCGAACGGAGTACGACCTGCCACACATGGCGTTAGACCCCTCTCCCGCGCCGACGTGGGTACACGTGTTCCTCGGGTTCCCGCTGTTGCTCGTCGGGTACTTCTCGGTGGTTGTCGGCAGTGCAACCGCCGCCGGATACGAGTACCGGCCGAAACACGACGACGTATTGTATCTCCCGTTCATCGTGATTGCGTCGGCCGCGTTTTACATCAGCGACGTGACGTCCGTTCCCATCGCCGTCGACGGCTGGTTCGTCGTCTTTCTCCCGCTGGGCGTGGCGATGTACGCACTCGACATCTTCGTCTGGTCGTGGTGGGTCGGTGTGCCGATCGAGCGAGGGACCGATGAGACGGTATGGAAGCTCCCGATCGTATTCGGAGCGATCGGCGAGGAGTATCTCTACCGTGGTGTGCTCGCGGTCCTGATAGCCAGCCTCGGAACGATCTGGTACGTGGTGCTCTCCGGTGTGCTCTTCGGGATCAACCACTTTTCCAAGGGGCGGAGCGAGATCGTCTTCAAATCCGTCAACGGCATCGTCTACGCCCTCTGTTTTCTGGCGACCGGTTCGCTCCTCGCACCGATCCTCGCACACGTTGGCTACAACGTCGCGTACGTCTCGTTCGTCGGCGGCGGCGTCCGTTTTCCGACCGTCCACGGATAGGGTTCCACGGGAACACCGAGAAGCGACCGGATCGCCGTCAGGCGTAGGGATGCGGCTTGGCGGTCAGCTCGTCTCGTTCGCCGTCGAAGGCCGGATGATTCACCGGGAGCGTTCCCGGCGGCGTAATCGGGACGAGTTCCGGCACGATCACCTTCGTTACCCGCGGTCCGGCGCGAGCGACGTCGGGCGTCGTTACATCGAATCCGATCGGCGTGTATCCGACCCGGTCGAGTTCTTCGAGACAGTAGTCGAGTTCGTCTCGCTTGTCCCAGCCGCTCGTCTCTCGATCGGTCGGGCAGGTTTCGTGATCGCCGTCGACGATGAACGCGACCTCGTCGAAGTTCTCCGGTAGGGCGTAGTAGAGGACGTTCTCCTCGAAATTGTCCTCGGCGTGCCCGGGATCGAGCTCCGATGGATCGTGGTTCATCGCGATCTCTGCGATGAACGGCAGCCCCTGGATGCTCTCGACGATCGCACCACGAACCGCCTCCGCGGGAGAGACCGACGTATTTCCGCCGAGGATGAACTTCGGCCGCTCGTCCCGCTCGTTGATCAGCGCACCCCCGACCGACGTCACCGCGAGCGGCGAGTCGTAGACGACCGGCTGGACCGAGATGTGTTCCTGCGGGATGCGTTCGTCGACGAACGCCCGGACGTCCGGCATCGACGAGAGGTCGACACGATCCGGCGTCTCTTGTCTGCACCACATCTTCATGAACGCGTCCCGCTCGATGAGTTCGTAGAGCGAGCCGAGCAACGCGTTCGTCAACGACGATCCCGCCGCGGCCCCGTTCGAGGTTCCGAGGAACCGCGGGTGTTCGTGATAGTCCGGTCCGAACTGCATCCACACCAGCTGGACCGGAACGTAGATGTCTTCGCCAGTGATGAGGTGCGTTCCCGCGGTCCAGCTGATCTCGGTTTCGCGCGTGAGCGGCGCGAGCCGCTCGTCTCTGATAGCCTCGCTGTAGATGTCGAGATACTCGAAGTCGATCACTGCCTCGCGTGCAGCGAGTTCGTCGTAGCTCGCAGTGACGAAGTCGTCCGGTTCGGGGAAACAGAGCGAATACCGTTCGACGGTCTCCCCGATGGCGCTCAGGTACGAACTCTCGAGGGTCTGGCCTTTGCCCCCGAGTGCCAGCTCGAGTTCGCCATCGGCCTCAGCGAGCCACCCCACGCTCGCCGTGATCGGTTGGCTCAGCGACGCCTCGGGCTGTCCCCGGCTCTGCTGTAAGCCGTAGAGGGAATTGACGAGTCCGGTTTTCTTGCCGATCAGTCGCTGGTACTGGGGATCGACGACCGCTCGCCCGTCTCCGCTCATCGATCGCTCACCTCCCCTGGTGCGACCAGCATCGTCAATCGTCCTCCGCCGACTGTCGACTCCCGAGTACCATGTCGTCGAGCGTAATGAACCGGGAGACGTCGGGTGATGGATCGCGACCGCAGGCCCCACATCGCGGGAGTTTCAGCACCTCGTTGACCTCCATCGCCAGGTTGAGGGAATTGATCGTGAGGACCCGCCCGGCCGTGTATCCGACGCCGAACGCCAGCAGATGCAACAGGTCGAGCGACAGGTGCCCGGCTACCGTGCGAGAAAACATCGGCAGACTGGCCGTTGCCACGCTCGAATCCTCCCGTTCCGTCTCGAAGGTTTCGTAGCCGCCGATGTTCGAAACGTTCGAGAGCATCCGTCGATGAAAACACTCGTAACAGGCTGTTTCACCCGGGAACATCGCCGGTCCGACGATTCCGTCGAACCCACGAATCTGCCCGACAATCCACGGCGTTCCCGTCTCGATCGCGTACTCGTTGACGTCCCGGATCGTCTTCGACGGCCCGTCGGCCAGGTACGCGACGAAATCCGCGTCGTCGACCGCGCCGGGCAGTTCGTCTTCGGTGACGGCGGTGAGGCGATCGTCGTCACTACCCGCTGCCGGGAGCCGCTGGCTATCGAGCCCCACGTACCCGACCGCCGCCACTCCCATCGCGAGCACGTCTTCTGCGACGTGTTCGCCCATTCGACTATCGTCGACGACGAGGACGGACTGTTCCTCGAGTCGTCGTCGCTCTCGCTCTCTGAACCGAGATTTCAGTACCAGATGTGAGTACATCGGTCCGTCCACCGCGTCGGCGTCGTAGATAGCGTTGCTATCCGCCAGCGCGTAGAGTACGTCGGCGACCTCCGGTCGTTGATCGGCTTCGAACGCCGCAAATATCTCGTCGACGTGCGTCTCCCCGTCAATGAGGTCGAAGAGGGCGCCGATGTCGTCGTCCTCGTCGATGTCCGAGATCGTGTAGATCGGCCCGGACCACGGTCCCGCTCGAACGTGAATGGTGTTGTCGTCCAGCAGGATCGGGACGAGTTGCGGGTTGAAGACTGGCCGTTCGAGTTCCTCGCGCACCTGTTCGATCGTCTCGGTGTCGTTGCTATCGTCTGTCATTGGTTCTCACTGTCGGCCCTGTGACCGACACAGAGCGTGTAAACGACCGCTTCGTTGACGCCGTCTACGTCGAGATACTCGTTTACCGAGTCGTCCTTGAATGCGGCCACCGGAAGGGAAACCAGCTCCATCGCTGCAGCGGAAAGCAGGATGTTCTGTCCGAGATGTCCGGACTCCTGGAGAATGTATCGATAGCCGCGCGGGCCGTACTTCGCCATCGACCGCCAGAACGCCCCGGTGAGCATGAAGACAACGGACGACGTGGCGGGATCGAAGACGTCCTCGGACAGCGCGAACAGGTCGTCCATTCGGTCCGGTAGCTCGTCGTCACGACGGAGCACGCGCAGCTCGTGGTCGTCCGGGACGTAATAGTAGAGGCCGCGATCGAGGTCGTCGTCACCGTGTACGACGGCGAGGTAGATCTCGACCGGGTAGAGTGCTCCGCCCGAGGCGTACGACCGGAACTCCTGCAGTACCGTTCCCTCCTCGCCGATGGGTCGCTCGGCACTGACGCCGCAGCTATGCTTGAGCAGCGTCGAGAGTTGCGACAGTGAGAGCGATTCGCCCGCCTGTTCTCGGACGCTTCGACGTCGTTCGATGGCGTCGGTGAACGACTCCCCGAGCGAGTCGGGCTCCGGCAGGTCGATCGTTTCGTACCCGTCGTAGTCCGGCGACAGCTGTGCTTGCATGTACGCATAGCTCGGATTCTTCGTGAATGCTGCGGCGGACGGGCCCAGTTTGAGGTTCGTTTTGTCGCTGTACTTCGTGTTCTCGTGAAACAGTTCGGCGAGGTGCTCACCCCGGAACTCCTTCGCGACGAACTCGTCGAGATACGATTCGTCCATCCGGAGTTGCGACGGTTCGTATCCCTGGCTACGGAGTTTCCGTAGGGAATTTACGTCAATTTCCATCACTCCCAACTCCTAGAAAGGATCCCCCTTCTTCCACTGGGAATTGATACTACTTGTCTTCCAATCATCGTCGTAACAGTATAAATTCAGATATAAGTAATTTGTGGTGGCTTTCAGTAAATATTATCCGAAGAAACTGCTCGGTTCAGTCTGACCGGGATCCACAACGTGACTGCTGGAACCGTACAGCCTGACGGATGAGACGAGACACGAGCCAACGCGGCGGCTTGGGATGAACACAATACTGTGGTAGAACTGATGGGACGATGGCTCGCTGCACCCAACAACCGATCTGACCACGTACCGTTCGAATTCCGTACGCACTTTCTCCACCCTTCCTGATCAGGTCGAGACGCCGGCTCCCTCTCGGAACCGCTGAGGGCGGTTACCGTGTGGGTGTCTCACCCGTCGATTGCACTCCAAGACCGGCCCGCCGAAAGACGGCGCAGTCGGCGATCGAAGGATCCGCCGCACGGTGGTTACGGGCGGCGGCTCCGCGAGTAATAGTTAAAGAGATCGGTGAACGTCGGCTCGACGGTTTCGATCGAACTCACGGCGGCAGAGCCACCGTCGCAACTGGTCTCGGTGATCGCTTCGACGGTCGAATCGGGAGACACGAACCCTCGAACCTCTTCCCCATCATCGAACGTTCGTCCATCGACGAGGTTCGATCGAAGCGTTTCCGAGAGTGCGACCTCGGGAATTCGGACCACCGATGGCAGCTCCGCGAGCAGCGTCTCGGCGTCGCCGGTCGAGGTAACTTGCCCATCGCGCAGGAACAGTAGTCGGTCCGCGACTTCGATGTCGGACGGCAGGTGGCTCGAAACGACGAACGTGGCTCCATCCGACCGAAGCGAACGAATAATACTGTGCAACTTCTGCACCATGCCCATGTCGAGTGCGGCGGTCGGTTCGTCGAGGAAGTAGATGGTGGCGTCGATGCTGAGCGCTATCACGAGTTCGAGTTTTCGACGCATTCCGCCCGAATATTCGCCGACGGGTGTGTCGAGATCGTCGACGATCTCGAACGCCTCGGCGTACTCCTCCCACCGAGCCGTGAATCGCGGATGCAGCCTCGAGTAGAACGTGATGTTCTCTCGGCCCGTGAGCGTGTCGATAGCCATCGTGTTCTGAAGCAGGAAACTTACGTCGATCGAACTGGACTGGATCGGTCTGCCGTCGAGGGAAACCGCGCCATCGCTGGGCGGTTCGCTTCCGGCGAGGATCGACATCATGATGGTCTTTCCTGCGCCGTTCGGGCCGAGAACCGCCAGTATCTCGCCCTCATCGACGGCGACAGCGACGTCGTCGAGAACGACGCCCGTACCGTCGAACCGTTTCGTGATCCCGGTCGCATCGAGCAACGCCGTCATTCCCACGCACCTCGCTTGTACATCGAGTACCGCATCGCGAGCAACCCCGCCGCCAGGAAGACAGCCGCGTAGAGGACCAGGAGGCCGAGGTAATCGGGACCGACGGGCATCTCCGGTGGCACCATTCCGGCCGCTTCCCAGGGCGTCCCGTCGGCAGGCTCGGGATCGATTTCGACCATGTGATAGGACAGCAAGCGCGTGGCCAGCGAATTCGGCAGGTAGTTCAGGAGCGAGAGATCGCCGGCGAACGACGACGGCGCCGTGCCGTTGAATCCCGTCCCGAAGTACGAGATGAGCGCGATACTCAGCGAGATGATGTTGACGTATTGCCCGTTCGTTGCGATGACGGCGATAAACAGCGCGAGGACGATCCAGATCAGACTACTCAGCAGAAAGGCTCCGACGACGATGGGAAGCGCCGAGAGCGAAGAAAGACTGTAGGATGCGCCCGTCAGGACGCTCACGACCAACACGAAACAAAATGCGATCGCAGCCATCAGGATACTCGCACACGATCGACCGATGAAATCCGCGGAGGGACTGAGTGGCAACGCTCGAAACGCCGAATACCGTCGCTGCTCGATGTCGTCGGCGAGTTGCTGGCCAAACGCGTTCAGACAGACGATGACGGCGCCGAAAACCCCGTACCCGATGGCAACGATCCCCATCACCGCGGGTTCCACTGCCGATGGAACCTGGTCCAGATCGATGAAAACGGTGATCGTCATCAGGTAGAAGAGTGTGGGGAACCCGAACGACCAGAACAGCGCGGTGCGGTTGCGCGTTATCTCCAGAAGGTGTCGGGCAAAGAACGAGTGGACCTGTCGAATCCGCCGTCGGTCGCCGGTTGTGTCTGTGTTTACCGACATTATCTCCTGTGTAATGTTATCAGTACTTCCCATCGGATATATATTTATCCATCTGGGGGCGACACGGAAACTGGGCCACAACCACCTGGTCCAGGTCAGACGCTGTGGCCCCGAATCTGGCCGGATAGTGCTGTATGCGAGCTATCGGCCGCGGACACGGCCGGATACACCTTCTCGGAAAGAACCCAAAAATAATGGTGTTCGGGGATAAGATTACCAGTATGCCACCCATCACCGACGACCGGCTGTTCGCCATCATCGTCTACGCAGCCATCGGGCTATTGGGACTCCGTCTCTGGACGCGATTCGTCGGCCAGTCCCGGGTCGTCGAGTACGCGTTCGACGCAGGCGTCGTTATTCTCTGTCTCTCGGTTCTCGGCGTGGGCTACCTCCGTCTGCAACGACACATCTCGGTGTGAGGCCCGCGCAGCGTTCGCAACTCTGTCCACCTCACAGGAACGATTGCAGGACGACAGTCTCAGTAGTGGCCCATGACGCCTTTCTTGCGGGCACGGTTGAGGAGTGCGATGAAGATCGCGTACCCGATGGCGAGAAACGCGATGGACTGGCCGACCAGCAGTGCGAGGTCGGCGGCGGGAAGCTCGTAGAGTCGATAGCCGCCCTCCATCGATCGTTGGAGGAGCGCGCTCCCGAGGGAGATCGGGAGCCACTTGAGCCACGGGAACGAGTCGACGGGTGCCGCGACGAGACCGACGAAGAGGAACTGAACGATCGTGAAGATGTTCTCGACGCGTTTGAACAGTAACGCGAGCCCGCCGAGTATCAGGCTGATGGCGATCGGACCGGACAGCGAAAGCACCAGAATCGGCACGATTGTCAGCAGATCGATGTGAAGGGTTACACCCGTGGTCAGGACCATCAGTACCAGTATTATCCCGCCCCAGACGAACGTCTCCAGGATGAACACGACGATAATGGTGGCGTTGATCGCCCCGAAACTGTAGCGGGACATGAACAACTGCTCGAGCGTTCCCCACTGGGCCTCGTCGATGAGGCTCCCGGTGTAGGACTGATAGGCTCCGACTGCCATCGTCCAGTAAAAGTAGCCCACGATGATCCCCTCGAGATGGTCGGTGATGGCAAACTGGCTGAACGCGTTCCCGGCAAAGAAGATGATGAGAAAGAACACGTAGATAGTCGCGATCTGAGAGACGGTGTTGAACGGATATCTCTTCAACAGTGCGATCCGTTTCCGTATCTGGGCGCGCAAGAGGACGTAGCTGGCGTTCGGATTCACGGTCGTTCCTCCGTCGTTTCGGTGAGGTGGAGATACGCGTCTTTCATGTCCGGTTCAACGTCCTCGATCGAGACCGGAACGGCCCCGGTCGTTTGCAGGTCTCCAATCAGATCGTAGAGGCGTTCTCCGTCCGGGACGGTGACTTCGAACGAAACCGTTCGATCGGTGACCGTCCAGTCGCTAACGTCGTATCTCGGTGCGAGATGCTCGTGGAGCTCGTCGGGGTCGTCGATCGTCACCGCCACCTGGTAGGCCTTCGTCTGGAACAGGTCGATCAACTCATCGACGGCGCTGTCGGAGATGACGCGTCCGTCGTGGAGGATGATGACGCGATCGCAGACCTCCTGGATGACGTCCATATCGTGGCTGCTGATAACGACGGTCTTCCCTTCGTCGCCCGAGAGTCGCAGGAGTTCGGCGCTGAGGATTTCGGATGCACGCACGTCGAGTCCGAGCGTCGGCTCGTCGAGAAACAGGATCGACGGCTCGCGCGCTAGTACGCACGCGATAGACGCCTTCTGTTTCATGCCACGCGAAAGTTCGTTGACGGGCGTCCCAGCTCGATCCGCAAGATCGAGCAGGTCCAGGTACGCGTCGTGTCGGTCACGGGCCGTTTTCGGATGAATTCCCTGAAGGCTCGCGAAAAACTCCATGTTCTCGCGCACCGAGAGTTTCCAGTAGATGTTCCGGGCGCCTTCGAGCGTCGCGCCGACGCGATCGTACCGTGCGCTCCGCCGTTCGTCGATACCGATTCCATCGACGAGGATGTCACCAGTGTCCGGGGTCACGAGGCCGAGAACGGACTTGATGATCGTCGTTTTGCCCGCACCGTTCGGCCCGAGCAACCCGACGACCGACCCGTGTTCGACCGAGAAGGAAACGTCGTCGACCGCGTGGACGGCGTTCTCACCCGAACCGTACGATTTCTCGAGGTTGCGAACGGTGAGCGCAGGATCGTCGGAAATCGGGGGGTTCGTCGCCACGTCGGCCGCTACGGACGGAGCCGATTCGTGTTCGTCGTCCGTGGCTGATTCGATTTCGTTCATTGGATATTGCGACCGAACGTCATCTATCACGTCTGATCGATGACGTGGGATGGTTTGCTGGCCCGCTTCGATTACGTCCGAATTCGGGCGTTCTGTTGCTATAATTTTTTTGGTGTCTTTGCAGTAAGACATCGACCATCCGCTCTTGATCTATGACATTCTACAGCGAGTCTCGTATTGCGCCCCCAGCTCCTTGTGAACTTCACTCGATTCAGCCGTTGGAACGCCGTTCGTAATTTTGGTCGGACCGGAACTGTCTAAGGGTCCGTTGGGGGTGTCAGCCGTAGCCATTGCCCGGGTTCGGCTGGGGTCGTTCCACGATCAACGAGGGGCCGCTGTCCGCACCGAGAGAACCGGCTTCCCGCGTGATGGGCTTCGAAAAACGCGTCGGGTTTTGTCGCCCGGAAGCGCCTCTCCTACGGGTACTGTGGATTCTGTGGGCGGGCTGGAAGCCATCGAGGACTGAATCTGTTGAGGTAGTTCTCGCGGACCGGCGCCGTTTTCGTCGTCGACAATTCTCTCGCTACCCAACGAATGCTGCCCGACACTTTTGGCCTCACCGGCCGTACGTGGGGCCGTCGACGTCCCGCTCTGCGTGCGCTCGTCGACACCCAACCATGGCGCTCAGCAAATCGGCGATCGACGGCTCTGTGCCATCGCGAGTGAGGGGCTTCCGAACGTGTCCTGACCGGCAGGGGAGACGCGCCGAACCGGGCCGAAATCGGGGGTGGCGAGTGTGACCGCCGCGTCGGATCTCCTCGTTGCTTGTCTCGAAGCCGAAGGTGTCGAGACGGTCTACGGCGTCCCCGGCGAGGAGGTGGAGGACCTGCTGTTTTCCCTCCGGGCGTCGTCGATCGAGTTCGTCCCCACCAGACACGAGCAGGGGGCCGCGTTCATGGCCGACGTCCACGGCCGGGTGACCGGCGAGGCCGGCGTCTGTCTCGCGACGCTCGGTCCCGGTGCGACCAACCTCATCACGGGCGTCGCCGACGCGGAACTCGACAAGAGCCCGCTCGTGGCGATCACCGGCCAGGGCGGGCGCGAACGCCTGCACAAGGAGAGCCACCAAGCGCTGGACGTGGTCGACGTCTTCGAACCCGTCGTCACCTGGAACGCCCAGATCGCGGCGCCGGAAACCGTCCCCGAGTCCGTCCGCAAGGCGTTCAAACTCGCCGAGTACGAGAAGCCGGGTGCGACGCACCTCGAACTGCCGGAGGACGTCGCCGCTGCACCCGTCGAGACGGCGTCGGTCGACGCGACACCGATCTTCGAATCGGAACAGGTTCGCCGGCCGGATCCCGACGACGCGTCCGTCGAGCGGGCCGCGTCGGTGATCGACGCCGCCGATCGGCCGATCGTCCTCGCGGGCAACGGTGCCGTCAGGACCCGGGCGGCGGACCACCTCCGCGACTTCGTCGACCGCCTCGAGATCCCCGTCGTCGCGACGTACATGGGAAAGGGTGCGATCTCCGATCACGACCCGGCTTCGCTGATGACGCTCGATTCCGGGCCGGAGGGAGAGGCCGAGCGGGCGATCGAACGCGCCGATTGCGTGATCGCGGTGGGCTACGACATCGCCGAGCACGACCCGCAGGCGTGGAATCCGGACCTCGACACCGCGATCGTCCACGTCGACCACGAACCGGCGGAGGTGTATCGCCACTACACGCCCGACGTCGAACTCGTCGCGGACGTCGGCGCCGCCCTCGAGGCCGTCGGCGAGCGGATTCCGGCAGAGGCGCACTCGCTGTGGTGTGCGGACCGTCACGATCGCATCCTCGCCCAGGCCACGTCGCCGCCCACCGCAGACGATCCGATCTCCGTCCGGAACGCCCTCCCGCTCCTGCGCGAGGCGATGGCCGACGACGACGTGCTCGTCTCGGACGTGGGCAGTCACAAGATGGCGATCGCGCAGGCGTTCCCCACCTACGAGCCGAACACCTGCATCGTTTCGAACGGCCTGGCGAGCATGGGCATCGCCGTTCCCGGCGCGCTCGCCGCCGATCAGGCCCTCGATTCGAACGTCGTCGCCGTGACCGGCGACGGCGGCTTCCTGATGAACGCCGCGGAACTCGAGACGGCGACGCGACTCGACTGCGGCTTCACGGTCGTCGTCTTCACCGACGACGATTACGGCCTGATCTCCGAAAAGCAGGTCGAACACCGCGGTGAGTCCACCGGAACGGGCCTGGGGAACCCCGACTTCGTCACCTTCGCGGAGAGCTTCGGTATCGAGGCGCACCGGCCCGGGACGTGGGACGATGTCGAATCGGCGTTCGCGGCGGCGGTGCCTTCGGACGCCCTCTCGCTGATCGAGATACGGCTGGCCAGTACGTGACCGAACGGGGTTCAGTAGATTTGAGTGACCAAACTTCTGCCGAGACGCGTCTCATTCGCGATCGCCCTTCCAGGTGACGGTCCGGCCCCAGGTGGTCGCCTTCCCCCAGAGACCCGAGCGCATGCACTCCAGTTCGACGATCTGGGAGTTGTCGACGAACAGGTTGATCTCGGGCCCGAAGTTCTTGATGTACCACTCGAACATCTCCGGACCGGGCGCCTCGAAGACGAGGTTCTCGATCCCGAGTTCGTTCGCGATCCGGTAGGCGACGTCGGTTCGCCACTCGACGACCTCCTCGGTGATCCCCTCGGCTTCGACCATCAGGAGGTTCGCACCCGCCTCCAGGTGGCGACGGCCCTCCTCGATGGCCTGCTCGGGATCCTGCTGGCCCTGCTCCGCTAAGATCTCGGGATCGGTCGCGCCGCCGGCGCCGAACTGGACGTTGATCTCCGGCTTCGGCTCGATCTCGTACTCCTCGGCGACGAGTTCCGTCATCCGCACCATGTCGTTGGTGCCGATGGCGAGGAAGCCGCTCGACAGCTCGACGATGTCGAACCCGAGTCGCTCGGCCTCCTCGAAGTACCGCTCGACCTCGTCGTTGTCACGGACGAGGACGTTCTCGACGAAGCCGCCCGTCGAGACCTTCACGTCGTACTCGTGACAGATGTCGATCAGCTCGCGGACGGCGTCCTCGGGCATGAGCGCGAACGAACCGCCGGAGAACTTGTATATGTCCACCCACCGCCCCATCGTCTCTAAGATGTCGCGCAACTCCCGTGGGCCCATCGGGTCGTAGTACGGGCCGCGAATCTCCGTGATACCTTTCTCTCTTGGCTTGTCCTCGCGCTCGTTGACGTGCAGGAAGTCGAACGCGCGGTCGTCGATCTCGTCTGTGTTCGCAGTCGAGTCTGACATACGCTCGGTCGCACCACGAGCAGGGCCATGAAACTGTCACGCGCTTACAATCTCGCGGGCGGCGATCGCGACTCGCTTGGTCGCCACCCCGCCCTGCGTACCGGAGGGGTTTTGTAGCGACGGACGCAAGTCCCCAATAGGCGGCACGGTCTGGCGACTCCTTTCGACCCGCGTGGTTTCCACGTGCGGTTACGGTTGACGGACCTACCCCGTCTCTCTACTACTTCCGAGCGACAGCTATCGCCAGGCACCGTTTGACGTGATCGACGTCGCCGTTCAGGCGAGCAGCGCCGTCAGCTCCGAGACGTTCCGCTCGTCCAGACCTCTGATCCTCTCGACGAGCTCGTCGCGTTCCCCGCTCGCCAGGTACTCGCCCGCCACGGCGTCGAACTTCTCTTCCAGGCCGTTCCAGCCGATCGGGTCGGTCGGGTGGCCCCGAAATGCGTCCTTCTCGACGCGGTAGGTGGTGCCGTCGTCCATCGTGACGTCGACGATCGCGGGCATCTCGCCCGCCTCGAAGCGCTCGGTGAGATCGGGGTTCGCCGTCACGTCTACGACCCGGAGGAGGTCCTGGACGTCGGCCGCGAGGATGCGTTCGCGCTCGTACTGGGTGAGCGAAAGGTCTCGATCGATCAGCGCCACCGCCAGCATGTACGGCAGAGAGTGGTCCGCCTGGGCTCGGTTCTCGACCTCGTACCGGTTGCCCTCGCCGCCGCCGATGATGAGCTTCGCGCCGGCGAACGTCTCGAGTTTGATCCCGGTGACGTCGTCTGGATCGACGTCCTCTCGCTCGGCGAGTTCGACGACGCCCTCGACTGCAGACTGGGCGTAGGTCTCCGCGACGTAGCGCTTGGTCATCACGTCGTGGACGCGCTCGCCGGGCGTCAGCTCGACCTCGAAGGGGCCCGAGATGACGTCCTGCCAGCCCTTCTGGCCCTCGAAGAGGTCGCGCGGTCCGTCCATCCCGTTGCGGGCGAGCATCGCGGCGTACGTCGCGTTGCGAGCCGCGTTCGCCGAGGCGATCCCCTTCCACTCGTTGATGCCGCCGGTGCGAGTCACCCGGAGTGCGTTGTGGGCCGTCCCGGCGATGGCGATGGCGTTCTGCGTCTCCAGTTCGTCGAGGCCGAGGACCTTCGCGACGCCCGCGGCGGCCGCGATCACCGTGTGCGTGACGTGGTCGAACCCTTCGTCGCGGACGGGTGCGTTCCAGGCGAGTTCCCCCTGGATCTCGTAGGCGATCGCGAGACCGGCGAGTAGGTCTTCGCCCGTGGACTCCGCGTACTCCGCGGCGGCGATCACCGCCCCGATCGTATCGCTCGGGTGTGGCGTCTCGCCGGGCGCGAGGAACGAGTCCATGTAATCGAGATACCGGGTGAGTGCGGTGTTGTGCATCGCCGCCTGGACCGGCGAGGCCCTGCGGCCGCGCCCCCAGAGGGTACACGGCCCGTCGGCTTCCAGCTCGGCCACGGTCCGGTCGACAATGCGGGTCGATGCGTCGGTCTCGGCGGCGATCGCGATCCCGACCGAGTCGAGCACGCGGCGCTTCAACGCGTCGCGGACGTCCGCCGAGAGGTCCTCGTAGTCGGTCTCCCGGACGAACCGGGCGAATTCGAGCGTCGTCGTCATGGCAGAGACTCCCACGACCGGCGTGAAACGCCTTTGCGTGAACGGAAAGGCGGTCACCGCGCCGGCGGGATCCTCGTCGTGCCCGCCAGAACCTGCCGTCGATGGCGCGTCGACGGTCTCACTACGGCCTCGAGGCCCCACCGCTTATACCCCGGTCCGCCGTCCCTTCGCCCATGCCCAGCTACATCGACGAGGAAGCCGAGCGATACGTTCGGGCGCTCGGGCCCGAACACGACGACCTGCACGCGGAGATGGCGGCGTTCGCCGACGAGCACGACTTTCCGATCATCGGCCCGGATGCGGGCGGCGTCCTTCGGTCCTACGCCGCTGCCACGCAGGCCGAGCGTATCTTCGAGTTCGGATCCGGCTTCGGCTACTCGGCGTACTGGTTTTTGAAGGGGATGGCCGACGACGGTCGGATCGTCCTCACGGAGATCGACGAGGACGAACTCGCGAAGGGCGAGGAGTTCCTCGCCAGCGCCGGCCTGGCCGATCGCGCCACGTTCGAACGCGGTGACGCGATGGAGATCGCCCACGATTACGCGGGGCCGTTCGACGTTGCCCTCATCGACCACCAGAAATCACGCTACGCCGACGCGTTCGACCTGATCCGCGACGAGATCGCGCCGGGCGGCGTCGTCATCGCCGACAATATGCTCTACGGCGGCCACGACTACCACGACAGTCTGGACTACGTGCTGGACGACGGCGACCTCCCCGACGACGAGAACGCCCGCGGGATCGTCGCGTACCTGGAAGCGGTTCGCGAAGCCGAGGGCTTTTCCACCTCCATCCTCCCGGTCGGAAGCGGTCTCGCGGTGACAGTTAGAGACGCGGCCTGATGGCGGTGCCGACGACCCGATCTATCGTTCGAGGATGATCGTCTCGATCTCGTCGATCTCGGCGAAGTCCGGATCGCCACTGTAGAGGCGCTCACAGTCGTCGTGGAGGCTGGCCGTCGCGACGTGTATCGCGTCCGCGTACGAGAGCTCGCACGTGCCTCCATCGTAGTACCGGAACCTGATATCGGCGGCTTCGGACGCGACCTCGTCGATGAGCGGCATACTCTGGATCTCGTCTGCACTCGTGAGAATTCGGACTGCTTCGTCCGCGGCATCACTGCCTTCGACACACCGGATTCGATATCGGACCTCCGCGACGACGGTCGGCGCGATCAGCCCTCCCGCCTCGGTCGTCGCGTCTCGTATCACCGCTTCGGCGGCATCGGCTGCCTCCCCGTCGAGCAGGTACTCGAGCCACACCCAGGAGTCTACGAAGTACATCTCACGACTCGAATCCGGCCTGGTCGGCCCAGGCTCGTTTCGATGCCGCTCTCATCTCGTCCAGATCGACGTCGTGATCCGCGAGTCGGTCGCGAAGTGCTTGCAGCTCTGCCATCGTCGATCGCTTTCGGTGGACGGTAATCTGCCCCTCGTCGTCGAGGACGAACTCGACTTCCGTTCCCGCGTCGAGTTCGAGTCGCTCCCGTATCTCCTTCGGAATCGTCACCTGCCCTTTGCTCGTGACGCGCGCCTCCTTTGCGATCATCTCTTCTCTTACGTAACAATGGCTTCCTTACAATTGAGTGTTTTCCTTACTTCGATCGTCCCGATCGTCGTTTACTCCGAACCGGCCGTTTAGGCCACTCCGAGCGCGTACGCACCGCTGTCGATATCGGATTCGTCGAGGCTGGTTCCACCCGACTTCTACCCGCTTGGCACCGGCCTCAAAGTGGCGGGCCCTGATCGATGTCCTCGCCGGACCGAATCGCCTCGATCTGTTCGTCGATCTCCGCCGTCGCGAGTTTCACGAAGTTCTCCGTCGGGAGTCCGGCGTGGACGTCGATCGTGATCATGGCGTCACAGTCCTCGACGATCTCCGGCGCCCACCAGCCCCGGGCCAGTTTCGAGACGTCCGTGACGACTGCCGTCGCCTGATCGGAATCCCCGTCGCCTGCCTCCCCGTCGCCCTGTTCTCCGTTGCCTGCCTCATCGCCGCCTGCTTCCTCGTCGCCCAACTCCCCGTTGGTCGCGTCGTCACCGTGCCCACTCGTGCCTTCGACATCTTCGACAGGCTCGACGGTGATAAACGCCGTCGCCCGATTCCACAGTTGCGGCGGGCTCGTCGAGACTTCGACGAAGAGATCCGCGAGCCGCGTCTCCTTGAGTGGCTTCTCCTGGAGTTCGTCGCGGAGCGCTTCGAGGGCGGCGATCTGCACCTCGGTCGGGAGCGGTTCGTCGTCGCTCGTCATCGTGCCTCCGGTCGATCGAACACGTGGCTGCTCACGGGCGCCGTTCGGGAGCGACGGCCGTAACTGTTCGGCTACATCGATGTAGGGCCGGCTGGGGCCGGCGGTGAATCGCCTCACTCGATCTGCAGGTCACCGTTCCCGTCGCCGTCGGTGGCCCCGTCTTCCGGCCACTCGAGTTCGAACTCGACGCTCAACTCGCCGGAGCCGTCCGTCGGGCCCTCGCGCTCGGCTTTCACCTCGAACGTCGGCTGTGCGGGCGGGTCCATGGTGACCGACTCGCTTCCCGCTTTCAGCGTGATCGCCTCGCCGGCGTCCAGTTTGTCGGCGACGGATCGGAGTGTCGCCGCGATATCTTCCCGGGAACGACTGGCCTCGGATTTGAAGAGCACTTCTTCGGGCATACCACGTACTAGGCGCCCTCGACGTATGAACTGTTGGGTGGTGTCGAGAGTACGCGGGGACGGTCGAACCGCGACGCGTCAGTGATCGCTCGGCGCGTTCCAGTTTTTCACTTTGCGGCCGATCGGTATCAGTTCGTGAGAAGAGAGCTGTGGATTCATGTGACCGTGTATGGGCACGAATGACAGTCACGCTAGCCGGCCAGTCCGGACTTCTGATCGATCGACTCGACGGTGTCGCCGGCCGTGACCCCCTGGCTGAGAGCCATGACACGGAACACAGACGCCGACGACAGTACGTATCGCCTCGACCGCCGAACCGTCATGCAGCTCGCGAGCGTCGCGGGCCTCGGAGCGGTGTTCGGGACCGTCTCCGGAACGGCCGACGCGTCGGGCCCCGCCCCGATCGACCCGGATCGTGAACCGCCGTGGGACGACCGCGCGGGAGCGTCCGGTCGGTGGGTACGCGACCGCTGGTTCGTCGCGTTCGACGCCGACCCGCGGGTCCGCGGCGGAACGGCGAGCACCCAGGCGGACGAACGGGCCCGGTTCCGCGCCGACGTGCGAGCCGAGGGCCTCGGCGTCACCGAGCGCCGGGACTTCACGCGCCTGTGGAACGGCCTCTCGGTGACCGCCGCGTTCGGCGACGCGGTCGCGATGACCGCGCTCGACAGTGTCGCCGCGGTGTACCCGGTTGCGATCGTCGACCGTCCGGACCCAGCAGACGCCTCGCCCATGCTGGAGACGGCCCTGTCGATGACCGGCGCCGACGCCGCCCAGTCCGAACTCGGGTTCACGGGCGACGGGCGCTCGGTCGCGGTGATCGACACCGGCATCGACTACAATCACCCGGACCTCGGCGGCAGCGGCGACGGGTCGGTCGTCTACACCGCCGAGAGCGAGGGTGATCGGACGCTCACCGGTCCCGCAGGCGACGTCCACCCGCGGATCAGTCACGGCTGGGACTACGTCGGCGCGGGCTACGACGCGGGCGATCCGGAGGCGGACGAGCCGAATCCGGACCCCGATCCGATGGATCCGCAGGGCCACGGCACGCACGTGAGCGGCATCGTGGGCGCCGACGCGGCCGACGCGGCCGACGAGGACGGTGTGACGGGCGTCGCACCGGACGCGACCCTCGGCGCGTACAAGATCTTCGACACCGGCTCCAGCACGGCCGAGATCATCGTCGCCGCGATGGAGGACGCCTATGCGGACGGGATGGACGTCATCAACATGTCCCTCGGCGCGAGCCTGCAGTGGGGCCAGGCGTACCCGACGACGGCGGCGAGCAACGAACTCGTCGCGCAGGGCGTCGTGGTCGTCAACTCCGCCGGGAACGACGGCGACCTCGGCGCCTGGAGCATGAGTGCGCCGGCGAACGCCCACGACGTGATCAGCGTCGCGAGCGCCGAGAACACGCACCTGACGGCCAACGGCTTCGCGGTCGACGGGCTCGACGACCCGGTCCCGTACCTCGAACTCGCCGGAGCCGAGCTACCGCCGACCGAGGGCGAGTCGGCCCCGCTGGCGTTGCCGGCCCAGAGCGAGATCGGCGGTGAGACGGGCTACTTCGGCTGTGATGCGGCCGACTTCGCCGACTTTCCCGAGGGCCACGTCGCCCTGATCCAGCGCGGCCACTGCGCGTTCGCCCAGAAGTACGAGAACGCCGTCGCTGCGGGCGCGACTGGCGTCGTCATCTTCAACAACGTCTCCGGGCTGTTCAGCGGGACGATCCAGAACGCCGGCGCCGAGGGCGTCTGGGGCGCCGGGATCAGCGACACCGGCGGGGCGGCGCTGGTCGACCTGCTGGAATCGGGCGAGACGGTCACCCTCGACTTCACCGACGAGACGGTCACCGTCCCGAACCCCAACGGCGGGCTGCTCTCGTCGTTCTCCTCGTACGGCCAGGACGTCGAACTCGCCTTCGGCCCGAGCGTCACCGCGCCCGGCGGGCTGATCACGTCGACCTATCCGCTCGAGTTCGGTGGCTACGGCATGCTCTCGGGGACGTCGATGGCCGCGCCGCACGTGGCGGGAAGCGTCGCGTTACTGCTAGAGGCCGAGCCCGACCTCGATCCCATCGACGTCCGCGATCGCCTGCAGAACGTGGCCGAGCCCCAGCCGTGGTCGCTCGCGCCCGGTATCGGCGCCCTCGATCACTCGTTCCGCCAGGGCGCGGGCATGATCCAGGTCGACGCCGCGATCACTGCGGACCAGCGCGCCGCACCGGGCCAGCTCTCGCTGGGCGATGGGGCGGCAGCCGAAGTGACGGTGACGCTCACCAACGACGGTGAGACCGACGTCACCTACGAACTCGGGCACGCGGGGACCGTCGGCACTGCCGTCAACACCTTCTCGCCCGGGTTCTATCTGTCCGGCAGCAGCGTGTCGGGACCGGAGACCGTGACGGTGCCCGCCGGCGAGTCGGCGGCAGTGGAACTGACGATTACGGCACCGGCGTACGGGCTGCCGAACCACCAGTACGGCGGCTACGTCACGTTCACGCCGACCGACGAGGCCCACGACTCGCTCCGTGTGCCCTACAGCGGCTACGAGGGGGACTACCAGGACCTCCCACTCTTCGGCTACTACGCCGCGGCCGATGACTTCGTCGCGCAGGAGCCACTCCTCCAGGAGTCGCCCGACGACCCGGACGCCGTCGCCGCCGTCGAGGCCTTCTTCGGCCACTACCCGCAGGAACTGCGACTCACGGCCGTCAACGAACGGACCGGCCAGTCGTTCACCGTTCTCGAACAGGAGTATGCACCGCGGAGTCCCGATCCCGAGACCTACTACGAGTACGTCTGGGACGGTCGGACACGGGCCGGGGAGAGCGACAGCCGACGGCCGGTCCCGCCGGGGACGTACACGCTGACCGTCGAGGCGCTCCGCGCGCTCGGCGACCCCGAGAACCCCGAGCACTGGGACACGTGGGAGTCCCCGACGTTCCGCGTCTCGCCACCCGGCAAGCGCGCGCCTGCGACGGGTGAGGCCACTTCTGGGCTGCCAGCGGACGAGTAGCGCGGACGAACCTCCCTCCTTTTTGTACCGACCGTGCCAGATGGCGCATAGACGATGTCCCGTTCCTGGCGTGATGCGAGCGTGCGTTTCCCGATTCGGGCCCAGCATCGCGGGGTGGCCGATGAGTGGTGAGCGACCCACCTCGTCCGACACGGGGTCCGGGGCCGACGCCGCCGACCCCACGACGGCCGCTGATCCCGGTCCGGCCGCCGATTCCGGCTCGGCTGCGGACCCCGCGTCGGCCGACGACGCCGCGTCCGCCCCCACGGCCGACCGCGGGCCGACGCCGCCTTCGGAGCGGATCGTCGGCCTCGACGCGTTGCGCGGATTCGCGCTGCTGGGCATTCTGATGGTCAACATCTGGGTGTTCGCGATGCCGGAGGCGGTGCTGGGGAATCCGACCGCCTACGGCGACTTCTCGGGGGCGAACTGGTGGGCCTGGTTCGTCTCCGACGTCTTCTTCCGCCAGAAGTTCCTCGCGCTCTTTACCTTCCTCTTCGGCGCGAGCGTCGTGCTGTTCACCCGGCCGGACGAGCGAGGTGGGCGGCCGACACTCGAACTGCACTACTGGCGGACGGGCTGGCTTCTCGTCTTCGGGCTGGCTCACGCCTACCTGCTGTGGTACGGCGACATCCTCGTCGCCTACGCCGTCTGTGGCTTCTTCGTCGTGCTCCTGCGGGATCTGCCGGCGAAGACGCTGGCGATCACCGGCGTTCTCATTCTCGCGATCCCGTCGGCCACGGAGGTGCTTGCCGGCCTGTCGATCGACCCCGGTGCGACGTCGACGGCGTGGCAACCGGCCAAGTCGGTCCTGGAGGCCGAGATCGACGCCTATCGGGGCGGCTGGTTCGAACAGTTCGACCATCGGCTCCCGACGGCGATCCGGCGCCAGACGACCGGCTTTCTCGGCTACTCCGCCTACCGCGTGAGCGGTTCGATGCTGCTCGGGATGGCGCTGTTCAAGTGGGGCTTCCTGACGAACGACCGCTCGATTCGGGAGTATCGCCGGCTGATCGTCGGCGGTGGCGTCGCCGGCCTCACCGTCGTTCTCACCGGGATCGTGTTCATCGAATCGGCCGACTGGTCCTACCGCGCCGGCATCTTCTGGCGGCAGTTCAACTACTGGGGCAGCTTCGGCCTCGCGGGGGCGTACATCGGCCTCGTGATGCTGTGGAGCCGCTTTCGGCCGGACGGTGTCGTGACCCAGTCACTCGCCGCGGTCGGGCGGACGGCCTTCAGCAACTACATCTTCCAGACGGTGCTCGCCACGTCGATCTTCTACGGCCACGGATTGGGGCTGTTCGCCAGCCTGTCGCGGGTCGAACTGCTGGGGGTCGTTCTCCTCATCTGGGCGATTCAGGTCCCGGTGTCGGTGCTCTGGCTCCGATACTTCCGCTTCGGTCCGCTGGAGTGGCTCTGGCGAACGCTGACCTATCGCGAGGTGCAGCCGATGCGGGCGACGAGCGAGTGAGGCAGCTCAGTTCGCATCGGTGTCCGTCTCCGGCATCACCAGCGTGAGGCCGACGACGGCGGCCATGATCGCGGCCAGGAGGAGGTAGCCCTCGTCGAAGTAGCCGTTGTCGCCGAGGACGCCGAAGACGACCGGCCCGGCGGCACCGAGGGTCGCCGTCGTCGTCCGGACGACGCCGAGCCCGGTCCCCTTGCGCTCCTCGGTGAACGCGTCGGCGATGAACGACTGCGTGACCGCGCCGGAACCGAGCATCGTACTGATCAGGGCCGTCGTCGGGACGAGCAACCAGAGCCCGGAGACGAACGGTAAGATCGCGAGGCCGACCGCCGGCGGGGCGAGGACGGCCACCAGCGCCCCTCGCATCCCGATTCGGTCGTAGGCGGCGCCCGCGACGGGTTTGACGACGACGCCGACCGCGAAGAAGAAGCCGAAGAGCAAACTCGTGGTGGCGGGTGAGAGTCCCTTCACCGTCTCCAGGTAGGTGGGATACAGCGCCGTCACCGACTGCCAGATGAAGATGTACAGAAAGAGGATGACCGTCATGAACCCGAGCGAGGGGTCGCGTAACTCACCGAAGACCGCCAGCGTCTCTCGGAGGACGCCCTCGTCTGAGTCGGCCCCTGTGCCGTCAGTCGCCGCTGGAGCGTCGGTACTGTGGGGGCCGTCATCGTCGGTCGCGGTACTCTGGCCGTCCATCGCTTCTGGCCCAGTCGCGGGAACGGCGACGAAGAGTGCGAGGGCGCCCACGAGCAACAGCGGCGCGACGAAGCCGAGGCCCGCCTGCCAGGCGACCGCGGCGGCGACGGCGACCGCGATCGGTGGCAGAATCGTCTGGCCGACGTCGCCAGTCGCCATCGTCACGCCGAGGGCGCTCCCCAGCCGGTCGGGGTAGAGCTTCGAGAGGACGGTGATCCGCGCGATGGGGTACATCGAGTGACCGAGGCCCCAGACCGCGACCGCGGCGAAGAGGACGATCGGTGTCGGCGCCGTGACGACGAGACCGAGCGCGACGGCGACGATGGTTGCGCCGGTGGCCATCACCGCCCGTTCGCTGTACCGATCGGCGAGCAGTCCGCCGGGTAGCTGGCCGACCGCGGCGAACAGCCAGAGGACGCTCACGAGGAGGCTGGCGACCGAGAGGCTGAGTCCGTAGGCGTCCTGGAGGTCGGGCAGGAGCACCGGGAGGATCATCCGGGCACCGACGAACAGTCCCCACGTGCTCGCGACCACGGCCAGCGACGGCCCGCGTCCGTCCGCCCACAGGGCGCGCGCCTCCGTCGTCAGCGTTTCTCTGACGTCCATACGAGAAGCCGTTGTCGCCTCTCCGCCGTGCTCGTTTGTAAGTGACACTTCTTCGGTCCGGCTTTCCGCTTTTCCGGTCTCGGCAGGATGGCTTTCTGGATCTACTCGGCTGCTCGTCACGCCCGTTCGCGCTGAACGAAGACGACCCCCACGACGACGAGCGCGCCGCCGAGGAGTGTCACGACCGTGATCGGCTCGCCGAGGACGGCCGCGCCGAGGGCGACGGTGACGGCGGGCTCTGCGGCACTGACGATACTCGCTCGACTCGCGCCGATCCGCTCTAAGCCGGCGAAAAAGGCGAGGACCGGGATCGCGGTCGCGACGACGGCGATCGCGATGGAAACGCCCCACGCGGTCGCGTTCGCCGGGGCCGCGAGGGTGTCGGTCGCGAGGCCGAAGGCGACGAAGCTCGCAGCCGCCGCGGGGAGGACGAACGCCGTCAGCGTCTCGGCGTCGACGGATGCGAGCGCCCGCTGACTCACCAGAATGTATCCCGAGTAGACGATCGCCGCGCCGAGTACCACGAGAACGCCCCGCGGATCGGCCCCTGCGGGGTCGGCGCCGGTGATGAGTGCGACGCCGCCGAGCGAGCACCCGAGCGCGGCAAGGAGCGTCGCCGTCACCCGGCCGGGGTGCGTGAGGAGGACGAACCCGACGACGAACGCCGGGTAGGTGAAGAGGACGATCCCGACCAGCCCGGCCGTCATGAACTCCAGCCCGAGGAAGTAGAGGCCGCTCTGGGCCGCGTAGCCGACCGCACCCAGTCCGAGCGCGACGGCGAGCGTGCGCCCGCGGAGCAGTCGGAGTCGGCCGCGGTACCACAGGATCGTCCAGAGGAGGATCGAGGCGATGGCGAAGCGCAGCGCGAGCACCGACGGGATCGAGAGGCCGGCGTCGGCGGCGAGGATACCCAGCACGCCGAGCGTCCCGAAACCGATGGCGGCCGTGAGGACCAGCCCGATCCCGACCGTCTCCTCGTCCATGCACGCTGGCTGTGTCGGGGCACCAAAATTTCGACGGTTCGGCCGTCTCGGGCGGCCCGCGCCGGTCGGTCAGCGCTGCGAAGGGCCAGCCGGGCGCGTCCAGTACTCGGTCAGGAACGCGCAGCGCTCAACCGAGAGCGGCCAGTCCGTTCGCCCGTCGAGTACTCGGCAACGGCGACGAACGCGACTGCCCAGCCGACGGCCGCGACACCCCACAGCACGCCGGTGGAACCAACCTGCGCGGGGAACGAGAGCGAGAGCAGTCCGTAGTAGGCGATCGGCAGCGCGGCGAGCCACGCTGCGAGTCGCGCGCCTCTCATTCCGAGCGCGGCGGGGATACCGTAGGCGAGGGGTGCGAGCGCGAGGCCTGCGAGCATCACGTAGTGGCCCTCCACGGCGTGTGAATCCGCTGGGTTCGTCGAGAGGGGCAACTGCGTCGCGGCGAACGCGAGGAGCGGTACCGCGGCCACGCCGAGCAGCGCGAGGAGCGCCAGGCTGGTGGCGCGTCCACGGCGGAACAATCCCCGACCAGCCGGGTGCGTGACGAGTGCGATCGTCGTCAGTGCCAGGAAGGGCAGGACCTCCTCGGGTCGGCCGACGCCGTACGCGACGGTGCCGGCGCTGACGACCAGGATGAGCGAGAACGCGCCCCACATCGACGCGACGCGCGATTGCGGTCGGACGGCCTGGGCGAACAGGCCGAGCAGGAACGTCGCGACGACTGCAGCGATCCCCATCACGTGCAATCGGTGGATGCCGAGTTCCGCGCCGACGTCCGCGGTCCAACCCGTCGCGAGCTGCGCGAGCAGTTCCGGCAGGAACAGGATCGTCAACACGGCTGCAGCGGCGAGCGAGAGAGAGAACACGACCCGGCGGGCCGTGGCGATGGTGGATTCGTCTCCGAACGTCGGTCTGCGCCGTCTCCCGGTTTCGGTTGCCGTTCCCCCGTCGATCGATGCTTCAACTCCGGGAGCGGTGGTGTCTTTGCTATGTGCTACCATACCTATCACACGTTGCTACGCCTCGGGACGAGATAAACATGTCTGGTCTGACACGAATGCCGAAGCGTCCGGGAAACGGGACGGAGTTGCTTCGTTGCCATTGGCAGTCTGTGCAGGGTCGGGCTCGAGCGAAGCGTTCGAACGGGTGACCGTATACTAGAAGACGAGTCGACCACGACCGCCCGTGTATACGAGAGGAGGTCCAATCCTTTCGCATGACGATCACGAGAGATGACGAGGTTCTTGGCGGTGAACCTCGAATCGACGGGACTCGTGTTGGTGTCCGCCACGTCGCCGGGCGCGTGATCGAAGGCGGATACACACCGGCGTACGTCGCCGATCAGCTCGACCTGTCGCTCGCAGCGGTCTACGAGGCACTCTCGTACTGGTATGCAAATCCCGACAAGATGCGACGCGTGGAACGCGCAAACGCGACGGCCTTCGAGGACCTGCGTGAGGCCTCACTCAAACCCAAAGAACTCCAGTGACGACCGACGTCCGAATTCTGCTCGACGCTGTAGCCGCGTCTTCGAGCGGGTCCTTCGAGAGCGCGGCTACAGCGTCGTTCCATTGGCGTCTCGATCGCCCTTCCCTCGAGAACGGTGTTCGCTTCCTTCTGGGGCTTGGTAGGCAGGCGCTCGCCAAACTCCTGCATTGCCCGATACCCGACGAGAGCAAGCCCTGGTGTCAACCAGTTAACCACTGGTTCTTACGTGATGGCGACTAACACTGGTGTATGAGCGATGCAGACGATGTTGCAGACCTGGGTCGGCGAGCGATCCGGACCTCGCGAACGGAGGCTCTTCGAGAGCGGATGCGAGCGGTGATCGACGACCACGACCGAACGGTCGACATGAAGGCCGTCAGGCAGGAAACGAGCGGCGGTGACTCCCTTCAGTCGATCGTCGACGACGGCCGATCGGAACGGGTCTAGGCGTATTCACTGGCGTCGCTTCTTCTGAACGCGTCTCGCGTACTCGATTCCGTCGGGGGCGACCGGCGGAGGTTTATATGTGATCGTGCCCAACAATCGATCAGAAACGCCCCTTCGACCACGTCGCACTCGACTCCACTCCAACCCAGTCCAATGAGTACCGACACAGGTGACACGCCCGACTCGACGGCCATCCACCTCACCTACGAGGACGAGCGGTGGGTGGCGACCGACGAAGGGACCAACGTCAGTGCTCGCGGGAAGACCAGAACGGAGGCACTCGCTGCTCTCGACGCGAAACTGGCGGGGGACTCCAACACCGTCCCAACCGAAGATCCGTTGTTTACCGCACCCTCGTTTTCGAGCGGACTTGACGACACCTCCGTCGACGTCGATGCCGCGCTCGACCGAACGGCCGACGTGGACCGATGACCGACTCCACCGTCGATTTTCACCCACTGTTCGTGGATACCGGCCCGCTTTACGCCAGATTCGATTCAGCAGACAGACACCACGACCGAACGGTCTCCGTTCTCTCGCGCATTCGCGAGGGCTCACTTCGGTATCGACCACTGTACACCAGTCGGTACGTCCTCGGCGAATTGACACGGCTGTTGTTGTACAATATCGGCCACACTGCCGCGTCGACGGCGCTTTCGACGATCCGAAACAGCGACCTGTTCGTCGTGCTGTCCGACGAACAGCGCTCCTTTCAGGCGGCGTGCGAAACGTTCGCTCGATACGACGATCAAGCCATCTCGCTCGTCGATCACCTTTCGGCTGCACTGGCAGAGACGCACGATATCGACCACGTGTTCTCGTTCGACTGTGACTTCGATACGCTCGGATACGTCCGCGTACCGGACGCCCACTCCTGATCTCCCATCGCAGGGAACGAGTGCCACGGTGTACCGACGTGATGCCCGTTCGGCCAGTGTCTTCATGTATACTCTCGAAAACCGGATTACGGCATGGTCTTCGAGTCGGCGCTTAGGGAGTTACGCGAGTCGGCGCAGGGTGTCTTCGGTCCGACGTCCTTTCGCGGGTACGTCGACCGCCACGGGATCGAGGCGGGGCGGACGCCGCGACACATCTCGGTGGATTCGCTCGCGGATCTGGATCCGGGGCTACGAGACGAGGACGTGATGGTCCTCCGGATGGGATCGGCGCCCGACGGCCGCGGGACGGGCTTCGTGCTGGTCGAGGCCTCTGACGGGATTGGGGAGTACTTTCTGGAGGACGAGGCGCTCTTCTGCGGGGTCGAGGCGACGTCGATGGACGGGCCGGTGGATCGGGAGCGGCTGTTGAGCTTCGAGTTGCTCCCTTCGCTGTCGGAATCTTCACTCGTGAACCTCGGACTGGCGTCCGGCGTACTTTCGGAGGCTCTTGATCTCGATCGGACGGGGGCACTGGCACCGCCGGCGACTGGCCAGTCGACGTTCTCGTTCGACGTGTGTCCGCGGAGTGACCTGTCGGAGTCGGTTCGGCATCGATCTGGCCAGGTCGAGATCGACACGCTGTTCGCCGAACGCCGGGACGGCGAGCTGGCGCTGTTCGTCATCGAGGCCAAGACCGGTCCGCGGGCGTCGCTCGCGAAACACAAACTGGTGTACCCGCTGCTGGCCATCGCCGACTCGGTCCCTGCGGAGATCGAACTGGTGCCAGTGTACCTGCGATGTCGACGGGCCGAGGGACGGGTTCGGTTCGAGGTCGCCGAATGTACGTTTCCGGATCCCAGAGCGCGACTCGGCGGGGTGGAGGAATTGTCGAGTTGTCGCGAGCGGGTGATCGAGTTGGAATTGGGGGACTGATATGCCTCCTCCTGTGGGATGTTTGGTTTGAACTACCGGGACTCAGTGATGATCTTTCGAACCATCTCCCGTGCGTCAGACTCCGATAACCCTTCGAGTTGTACGTTCGTCAATGCGTGATTGAACCGCCGTGTCGTCTCGTCTATGACGCTCGACTTTTCATCTTCGAGTTCCTCACACATGGCTCGAACTGCAGGCTGATAGCGTGCGAACCAGCGGTCGAACACTTTGTTGACCATCGTCTGGTTGTCAAAGACCGCGTCAGTCGTCGAATAATCGTCATCGCGAGCCGTGAGCTCTGCAATCCACCAAAGACGATGGATGGCGTTCGAGTACAAGTCTGATCCAGCGCCGAGGAATTTCTCCCTCATTGCCTCTTCGGATCGATACTCCCAGCGATGACGGACGAGATCGGGATACCGGACGACTGCTAACCAGTGCCAGAGGCCCGGATCGCCGGCAGTCCGTCTGGTGATGTCGAGACCACGGTGAATATCTTCGGCGAGTGCACCATCTATTTCTGTCTCGTGTTCTGGGTACTCCTCTAGCACTTGGGTTACCGCCGAATCGATCTTGTCGAGATCGGCCGTCGGATTACCAGGCATGGTCTCTACGTACTCGGCCAACTGTTCTTCAGTGAGCGTCGCCTCGCCTCGCATGAAGGACTCGCCCACCAGGCGACGTCCGTCTTCGGTCAGTCGGTGTAGTTCTGTTTCGGTCACGTCAGATCTGGAGTCCTTCCTCCATGAGATGGATCAGTTGCTCTCTCGGGTTGATGTACTCCTGAAGCTCACTATCGATTCGCTGCATCACGTGTGGGATGGTCTGTGGATCGGAGAGGTCGTCTCTGAGTCGGTGTGTCGCTTCTGACACGTCGCTAACGTCGTATAGATTGCGGGCGAACGTTTCGAGCACCATCTCTTGCCACTCGTGCTCGACTTCTCCCTCTTCGTCTACGGCACTCCCTGCTCGAACGAGTAGTTGGACCCACACACCGTAGCTCACCTGGTCGAGTATCACGTCACGCATTCGGGCCTCGGCCCCGACAGATCCTCTACTCTGGAGCACTTCGGCGATACGGGGATGGTCGGAGTTTATCCACAGTTTAGGATGGCTCTCGTTTCGGAAGTCCAGATAGTAGAGTTTGTTCCCGTCTGGGAGGTGAGCGTTTTGCGAGAAACGTACCCGCTCACCATCGATTGCAGCTCGGCCTTCGTCGTCAGGCCCATCGATGACTAGGTAGTACAGTGTCCCACTGGCGACACGGAAGTTCTTTTGATCGGCGTAGCTGCCCGATTCTTCTCCTGGATGGGGTTCTGTACGAACTAGATACGGACGTAGTTCGACAGTTCCTCGAACGTCGTTCTTGGGAACCTTTAGTGCGACATCGTATTCATCAGGTGTCGTAGGCGCCTCTGAGATAACGGCTCGGTCTCGGTAGATCGTCTCGTGACAGCGAATGGTGACGTAAAGTTTGGCCGGAGGTTGCTTCCGCTCGTCCTGTGGAAAGACTGCTTGGACCGTCTCCTCGGGCAGACGAAGTTTCCCGTGGATAGTGATCGTACTCCAATCTGGCTCGTCACTACTGTCGGAATCCGATACCGCCGATGCGAGATCTATCTCTGTCTGTGCTGGGTTCAGTTCCAGCGTCTTTTGCTCTCCATCGTCGACGGTGAACGAGTCCAATTCGAAGTCGACTCCCTTCTCTCGATAGCTGAAGGGAAGTGACGTAGTACGGTGTCGCTGTGAACGTTTGGTCACTCTTGATCTCCCTCTTCTGGTGTCCGCAATTCTGCGAGTATCTCTAGTTGCGTCTCCCCGACATCTCCGTGTACTAAGTCAGCGGCTTCGTCGGGATGAGTGCGCCCAGAGAACGAGACTTCGTCGACGTCTCCGTTGGCGACGAGATGGGCACGCCCCTCCTCGAACGAAACAGATACGCCGGACTGTTCTACCTCGACGTGGTCAAGGGGAATCTCTTCGTAACGAGATCCGTCCTCACCAACACCGGTGAGTGATATATCTGAACTCCAAACACCGAACTCCTCTGAGAGTACTTCGATCCGACCAGAGATCGCCCATGCGTCACCGTCGAAGTGCGACGAACTGTCGATTTCGAAGACGGGCTCGGCGGGTGACGCCGTGGATCTGGGACTCCCGCTCCCGTGGATCGGGAACCGATTAAGAACGTTGTCGGAGAGGGAATCATCGTTGTTGCCCTTCGAAATCAGGTGTCGTAACCCGTCACGAAGCGTACCGAACACGTCGTCGAGTGCCATCCTGAAGCCACGCTGATACTGCTCACGAAGGTTCTCGGTAGACTCCCACTCGTCGTGTTCGGGTGGTTCGGCGAATCGGAGGAACCGATCGATTTCTCGGTCACTCTCTGATGGTTTCCCTTCTGGCCGTGCTTCGCCTGCGGCCAACACGCCGAAGAAGTTGCGGTCGCCGTAGGCGACACGGCTCTGATCGTAGTACTTGACGACCATCCCCGCTCCACGGAACAGCGCGACGTTGTTCAGGTACGTATCGTCGTCTGCGGGAGACGAGAGGCGAGTCGACAACCGTACCGAACCGTCGGGAGTCTCGGCTCCATCGGCACGAGGTGGGAGTTTGAACGGGATATCGAGTCCAGCAACGTCTCCTGGGTCTACTAAGGTCTGCGTGTCCGTGGTTCTCTGATCGTACGCCTCGACGAACGGTCGGATCGCCGGAACGTTTTCCACGTCGGCCGTCAGAGTATCGTCTGGCGTTTCGACCGTAATATCGAGGTCACCTCGGTAGATCGCTGGCCAGAAGTACTTGACAGAGGCGTCTACGAACTCCTGTGCGAGATCTTCGAGATCCGGTCGTTCGTCCCGGGTCGGGTCCTGGAACTCGACGACCATAGCGCTCGTTCCGCTGACGGCTGGCCGGTCGACGTGCAGTTGTTCTGCGAGTCGGGAGGCCTGCTCCCCCCAGAAGGACTCTGGTCGGGGTCCATCTTCTGTCTCGATTGGCTCGCAGAGCCACCCCGCACCTTGGTAGGTCGTCTCGTCCTCTGGGAGTTGGTGTGTGGGGAACTTAGACCGGGCGACAAGCCGCGGTGAATCGCCCTCGTTTTCTCCGTGTGCGAGGTGAGAGTTGAAAACGACCGTCGAAGCGCTCGAGAACGTCCAGAGCACGGACTTCCCAAGTCCGTACGAACCACCAGCGGTATCGTCTTGCTTGCTGCTGTAGAGCTCGTCGCGGACTAGTGCGGCGTAGTTCGAGTCTTCGTCCCAACTTCCAGTCAAGCCAGTCGTGTTTCTGTCCTCGACGACGAGGAGGCGGAGTTCGGCATCGGGATCGTCGACTCGTTCGACGACCCGTTCGTAACGATGACCGTTGTGTGTATCACCGACCGCTCGTATCCGTTTACCGAGTCCATTGTCCCACCCGAGTCCATCGAGGAACTCCTCCTTCTCGGCCCCAGTGAGCGTGACGAAACGAAACGTCACTTCGACTGGGTTGTCGTTTGGGAGCCCCTGATCGTTCGCATTTTGGAGTACTTCACGGACGAACGCCTCGGTGTCGTGGTCGACCGCGTGTTTGGTCGGATCGTCGCCGTAGCGTGGCGCTCCTGGGCCGCCGCTGAAGAAGAACCACTCGGCCGCGTCGGTGATCTGTATTTGCTCCTGATCCATGTGAGAAACTAGTATATCTGTACTGGACTAAGACTACCCAATTAGTATTTCTGTTACGATTCGATGGTCTCTCGGGCGGACTGGCGGCTTTTTTTGGCCGGTATCACGGATCTCACGTTACCGACGGGACTCGAAACGCCGTTGTGGCCCAACACTTATCTCGGGAAACGCGAGAATAGGGATTATGAAAGTGGCCGCAGTGGATCTGTTCTGTGGGGCCGGTGGACTCAGTTACGGCCTTCAGAAAGCTGGCATTTCTGTCGTCGCAGGGATAGACCACGATCCGGACTGCAAGTACCCGTACGAACAGAACATAGATGGTGATTTCGTACGAGCAGATATCCAGGCGTTAGCGCAGGATCCAGAACCAATCGCACAGATGTACCCGTGGGATACCGATCTAAAGGTTCTCGCGGCGTGTGCCCCTTGCCAACCGTACTCTACGATGGGACACTCGAAGGAGTCAGGTCACGAGGATCATCAAAAGTGGGGGCTTCTGAACGAGGTCTCGCGGATCGCAGAGTACGTAGACCCGGACGTGGTAGTTACCGAGAACGTACTTCAGGTCAAGCAAGAAGACGGCGTCTACGATGCGTTCATAGAGAGCCTCGAATCCCAAGACTACCACATCAACAGTGACGAGAACAAGAACGTCTACTGCCCTGAATACGGGATTCCCCAGAATCGGAAGCGGTGGGTTGTCATGGCGTCAAAGCGCGGTCCTCTCTCGTTACCAGAGCCCCCAATTCACGACGAAGATAACTACCCCACGGTCCGAGATACGATCGATCACCTCCCACCGGTACAGGCTGGTGAGGTCAGTGACGAGAACGACGTACATAGGGCCCGTTCCCTCTCTGAAAAGAACTTAGAGCGTATCGATAACATGGAACCCGGTGGAGATTGGACTCTTTGGGAAGAGGAGGGGCTAAACCATCTCCTCGCGGACTGCCACCGGAAGGCGAGCGGGCGGACGTACAAAGCACCCTACAGTAGAATGCGCCCAGACGATCCATCACCGACGATCACGACGCAGTTCTACAATTACGGCAGTGGTCGATTCGGACACTACGATACAGACCAGAACCGCGCACTCTCGCTACTAGAGGGAGCTCTGCTCCAGACCTTCCCCGAAGACTACGAATTTTACGAGGAGTGGGAGGACGTCGGTGTGTCGAATCTAGGCCGGATGATCGGTAACGCAGTCCCTCCGAAGCTCGGTGAGTACATGGGGAAGGCGATTCTCTCTCACGTTGGAGAAGCTGTTCCGTCTGTAGAACCTACCGTCGCCGACGACTGAACGCGCCATGACGTCCGAGACAGAGCGACGATTTCGAAACGATCTGCTCGAATGGGGGAGGAAGAACCGCCGCGAGTACTCGTGGCGAGAACCGGATCGAACCTTGTACGAGGTATTCGTCGCGGAGTTTTTCTTGACCCAGACGCCGGCTGACAACGTCGAGACGGTCTATTCGGAGTTTCTAGGGCAGTTCCCCTCGCTCGACGAGATCGTGGAGGCAAGCGAAGACGAACTCGCCGAAGCGATCGAACCGCTCGGGTTCCAAAACATGCGTGCGAGTGCGCTGAAGCAGATCGCCTCGTCACACGACCACCTCCCTACCGAGCCAGAGCTGCTGATGGAACTTCCGCGGGTGGGCCGATAC
Organism: Halovivax ruber XH-70; assembly: GCF_000328525.1. Classification (NCBI taxonomy): domain Archaea; kingdom Methanobacteriati; phylum Methanobacteriota; class Halobacteria; order Halobacteriales; family Natrialbaceae; genus Halovivax; species Halovivax ruber. Next base: position 3,051,933 of record NC_019964.1, on the reverse strand, counting down.
GTGGCGAACGCCACGTTGTGTTTTGCTCGTGGTGACCGATTGCCTGTACTCGACAGGAACGTCGAGCGGGTGTACAGCCGGGTATTTCGAGACACATGGCCTGAATCAGAAGCGGAGCAGTTCGCTTTCACGGAGCGATTGGTACCCGACGAGGCCCGTGCGTACAACCTGGCTCTGCTCGATTTCGGTGCGTTGATCTGTCAGACTGAACCACTGTGTGAGCAGTGTTTCGCCAATGAGTATTGTATCTACTTTCGGGAACTGGAGGAGTAGGCACACTACTTAATGAGTATGTAGTATTGATGCGACACTGTAGATTAGTCGACACTCAAACGCTATTTACAGATATAGGTTTTAAATTGGGTCGCTGTCTAAGCGCACAACAGTGACAATCCAAGCGGACTCTAAACGGATGTTTTCTACGCCGAGTTCTCTTTGGTACTCTCAGAACCCCGGGCGAGTATCAGGTGATCTCGTATGACCTCGGAACAGATGTCGACACGCGAAGAGCCGCTCATCCTCCATTGCTTTGCGGACTATGGGACAGAATCAGAGGTACTCAGCGACTTCGGGAACGTAATTCGTGTCGGAATCGATCCTAAGGACACGAACGAGAGTACACCGATCAAAGCAGACGCTCACATCGAGGACAAGGGGTGGGATCTCCCAATCGACGACGATGTCTCCTTCGATCTCGGACTGTTTCACCCGGTTTGCTCACGGTGGGCCGCGACGACGAGCATTTCGGGGAATCCGGACGAGCACGAGAACATGATCCCGAGTGCACGGATGCTCGCAGAGAAATACTGTGATCATCACATCATCGAGAACGTTCCACGCGCGCCGCTCGACGATCCAATCGTTCTGAACGGTCGAATGTTCGGTATGCCGATCAAGTACGAACGCGCGTTCGAAACTTCGTTCAGTGTTCCACAACCTCCCCGTGAGAAGCGACTCTTGACCACAGATGGACCGTCTGATAAAGCTGAGACCTCGTCGTTTTTCTTCTCCGAACGGTCCAAAGAGTGGTGGGCGGCGGTCAAAAACTACTCGCCGATGCCGTACCCGAAGGGTCACGTCGCAAAGAACGCGATCCCCGCGCCGTTCATCTATTACTTGGTCCGGCTGTGGTTGATGGTGTACGAGGATGAACACGGAATTTCGGAGGGACGGGTCGACTACTCCGATTACGACAAGCGAATGGATACTAAGCGGAAAAGTGAGGACAACCGTCAGTTAGATGACTTCCATTAAGGAGAGACTTTACTTAATCAAGTCGGGCTTCAACCCAACAACCCAAAATTCTATATTGTGTCAATGTTGAGTTCTTATAGTGACTACAGGAAGCGCTACGGATTCTAGCTCCGTGTGGTGGTTCGAAGACGTTCCATGTGGGCGTACACGGAAGCAAGGCCTGATTCAAAAGAAAACGTTCAGTCGGGATTTGGAGACGTTCGTCCGTGAAATCCTCCAAAACTCAGTGGACGCACGGTACGACCCGAGTGAACCGGTTCAGGTGACGTTTCGTCTCCGTGAGTTAGACGATCGCACTGCCTTTGAGGAGGCCATACAGTGGGACGATCTATACGCTCATGTCAAAGCAGGTGGAAAAGACCAGGATGGCCACGGCCTCGCCGACTACGTGAAATATTTGGAAAACGGCGGAGCATTTCGGCTACTCACGATTGAGGAGAAGAACGCTAAGGGGATTCAAGGGAACGAAGAGGATCAGGACTCAGATTATGCGGCACTCATCCGTGACCCAGGTGCGAGTAATAAGGGCGGAAGTACCGGTGGACGGCACGGTCTCGGGAGTACGTTGCTCTGGGTTACGTCTGGATTCCAGACGGTGCTGTTCAACTCGACGTTGGCGGAAGAACGGCCAGGTCAGACATCGCCTCGACTCGTCGGTCGTTGTTTCATCCCGACTCACGATCTGTCTGAGGGAGAGTGCTATTCGAACGACGGCTGGTTCGGTTCTGAATCTGGATTCCAACGTGACGAACTGAAGCGGCCGGAGTCGATTTGGAACGATCAGGCTGAAGTGCTCGCGGAAGATCTGGGGATGGCCCGTCCCGACGCGAACGGAACGACGATTATGATCCCAGGCTTCCGTGACCCGTCCGATCCAGCGATGGACGATCAACCGTCACCGGACGAATTGTATAACGAATTCATACGGGCCACGGCAGAGTACTTTTGGCCGGCAATTCGTGGGGGCAATCTTCAGGTGGAGATTGACGTGTGCGGTGAAGATACGAGACTGACCCAAGAGACGATTCAGGACAACGACCTCGTTTCCCCGTTCGTTGAGTGCTTCGACCGCATGCGTAATGCATCGGACTCTTTCAACGGGCCGGGGACGGTCGCAAAAACCGACCAAGAGTACGGAATCGTGAGTAAGAAAGAGGGTGAGTGCGACGACAACGAGGAGTACCCCACTCCAACTGAGGGGCACGTCACGGTAGCGGCGCGAAAAGCCAACCCGAGTGATACAGAGGGTTCTCCTTCAGAACGTCTTGGGGAGGTTGCTATGTTCCGCGGCCCGGGAATGGTCGTGAAGTACAAATCAGGCCACTATCTTGGTCACTCTGGGAAGTATCACGCCTTGTTGGCCGCAGGGAAAGCACGCACACCTTCAGAAGAGTCCCATTCACCGTCCGACGAGGCTATCGACGACTTCCTTGCGATGGCCGAACCACCGATGCACGATCGTTGGTACGGAAAGAAGAATGACGAACTCAAGGCGAAATACGAGAGTGGCTGTGTGGGACCGGCAGAGGATCTCACAACGAAGACGCTTCGGAGTGCTCTCTCGAAGATTCTGTACAGTCGGTCGGACCGGTCCGGAACCTTAACCCGCCCCCATCGAGATATTCTGCCTCGGACGCGTTCGGACTTAAGGACTGAAGGCGGGACTAAAAAACCGCCGAGCCCTAGTATCCCTCCGCTATTCGAATGGCACATATCCGATAGGATAGCAGGTGACGAGTGGCTGTTCTCCGGAACCGTTGGACCAAACTCGGAACGGAAGGCGATAGGTGATGGGCCGATAGAGGAGTGGGAAGCTACGTTCGAACTGGTCGCTCTGTTCGAAGACAACAGGGAGGCAGATACAGTGGTCGTAGAAGACATAGACGCAGAGGTAGCGGACGGGAGTGGACAGATTGACGTAGCCGAGACACGTGAGAACGGCGAGAAAAGTTACGTAAACGCCGTCGGAGACGTCAGATCTGCAACGGTCGAAATCGAAGCCCAACTTGACGGAGTCGAAGCTCGATTAGGTGATTTAGCGAAGACTCGACTCAAACTTGATGATGGGTCAGTCGAGGTAGGTGAGTAACCATGAGTAGCACACTCAGACTTAATCGATCTCTGAAATACGAGACGTTCCCTCACCAGTGTAAGTTGGGGGAACTTGAACTTCGTATCGAGAACTTTTCCATTGATGGCGACGAGACGGTCGAAGCAGACGACGATTCGAATTTAGATCTCACTGACTACAGTGGGTGGTCTACGATTGAGTTTAGTCTTTCTGTAGATGTGCCTGCCGATCTCCTTGAGGAGGTGCTCCCAGAAGCAAGCGAAAGTACTGCGGAGAGTCCATCGGCCAGTCATCCTGCAAAAGTCATCGTAGCAGGCCACTGCGTAGACACCTACACCAGAGCAGGGACAGTGTTGGGCGACGACATCAGTGCCGGGACGGTCAGCGATTCGTTGACCATTTCATCCGAGGACATCACTCAACGAGTTGACCTTAACCCCTACCTCTTGCGTTCTGAACCACTTTCGGAAGAGAAAGAACGATCACTCGGATTAGATCGAACCCACGACTACGCGACAGAACCCGGTGCTTTCCTGTCCGATGGCCGACGGTGTCGGATTACCGTCGAAGACGAAGAGGCTGGTAGCGACGACGTGCTGCAAGTGGAACGTACCTCGTTTGAAGAGGAGAACGAGAACGAGGATACGGTCTTCCCACCCGCCGATCGTATGTATTACCTTGATCTGAAACGAGATCCGAACAACCCGGTCCTCTATTTCAATGAGGACCACGATCAGGTCGTGGATATAGTGTGGAATGGCGAGGGTAGGTACGACGATCTTACTGCCGAACTTATCTGGGATCAAGTGATGTCGTCTGTCTGGGGTCGCATGACGGAAGTTGCTGCTCATGAGTACGATCCCGATGCAGACGAGTGGGACCCAGAGTGGCAACCGGCTGTGTTCGAGATGTTGACCGATTATTTGTACGAGGATCAAGATCTATCTCCGAGGAAGGCTGCAGAGTATTTAAAAGAGGAATTAGAAGAAAGTCCCATGACCGCAACGGAACAGATCGAACAGGCAGTTCAGGGACTGTTAAACCCCGGTCAACAGCTTGACAATCACGCAAGGAGGGTCGGAGACCGATGACGGGTTGGAATCCAGATGCCGAGTTGATAGACGGGCAGGAACTCGTCTGTCTCAGTAACGGTGCACAAAGTTTGTTGAGCAAGTACGAAGAGTTCCTCAAAGGAGATTACGACAGTATTCCGAACTCGGAGCTTCAAGATCACGTCGTTGAAACTGATTTGACGGCGGACTTGGGATCCTTGGAAAGTCGACTCCGAGAGATCGAATCCGAAACTATACCTAAAACAGGAGATTCAGATCCAGAGACAGCTATCGCCGTTCACCGTAACGTGGATATCAGTCGGTCAGACGCGGCTGATTCGGGCCTTTGGAGCGCATTTTCGATGCTCTACTTCCCTTGGTTCGTTCATCACCGGTGGGAGTTCAACAGTGTCTCCGCAATGAAGGAGAAGTTCTGGACACAAGCTAGAGCGTTAGATGGGAAAGCTAGTACCTTTGAACGTGCCTGGTGGATTGCAGAACTAACGTGTGTTGAGAAATCCGATGGGAGCGTCGATTACGAGCCAACTCGACGCGCTCTTAGCAAACGCCGGTTCTCGTTGTTGGTTTTCGACACGCCTATGGCTCGGTACGAACCGGCAGTGAGAGCGCTGTTAGAGGAACTTTACGACGAACCGGATGGTGGCGAAACAGATGACGATGAGGGAGGGTTGGCAGAAACTAATGTGTTAGACAAAACCATCAAGCGGTTTAGGAAGTCAGGTTCCGTATTTCCGTACGAGGGCCAAACAAAGGACCAATTGGCAAGCACGATACGGGATATTAGAGAGGATGTTGTGTCAGAACTGTCGAACAACGACTAAGAGTTATGTGTGGAGAGTTACCGTGTGCCAGAGATGTCGCCAGTACTCTAAACTGTGCTGATACAAGAGACGAGGCTTTTTCCCAATTAAACGATCTCTCTATCTCTAATGCGGACTTTGATACTCACTGCGTTACGGAACTCGTACAGACACTGACTGCCTATCTCGATATTCAAAACCAGTTTCACAGGCAAACGATATGGATATCACTTCAATCGCTTGCCGAAGCTTATCCGGATGTAGTCGCCGAACATATTTCGGACGTCTTAACGGCTGTTCCGCACCATGACGACCTGTACCTAGAGCACTTGGGGAAATTACTGGAACCAGTTTTAGAGCAAGGGGTAGATCTCTCGGAAACAGTAAATCGACGGTATGCAAAATCACTTCGACAAGCCGAGTCTAAGGTTTGCCGTCGTGTTGCAGTCGATTTATTCCGCCAGTTCGGCACTTACGAGGACTTCAAGATCCTCGAGGAGATGGCGGAGTACGAAACTGGTGTGCGATCTGACCGGGCCGGGGAGGGATTGGAAATGGCGTTAGATCGTGCAGTCTCTGTCTTACAGAAGGGCGACGAGACCGCGATTACGAACAGTGATATTGTCCCGATCATTCGACACGTCTCGTATACTTATCCAAGCTGGCTCGAAGACAATGTGGACGAATTGATCGACCTCTTAGGAAAGAGCCAGGCAGACATCGCTATCGTTGCACTGAGCGGGATTGCGCAAGGCACAGGTCTAATTAGCCAAACCGTCACGGATCGTCTTGTAAGTGCAGTAAAGGTGGACGGAGATACGATACTTGAGTCAGGAGACAGAGACGGTGAGGAACTCCCACTTAGACGTGCGGAAGACGCACTCGAAGCCCTCATAGAGGCGAACAAAACGGAAGAATGTTCGGCGTACCTGGTCTCTAAGGCCGACGAGTGGCTTACAGCCGATTCGGTCCGACTCCACGAGCACGCTCTCACTCAGCTTCGCGTCCTCGCTGAACGTGATCCAGATACAGTACAAGAGCACGTTGAGGAGATCACTACAATAGCTGAAGGCGGTGGTGAAGAAGGCTCCCTCGCTGGAGAGGTTCTAAGTAGATACGGGCAAGCACAGAGCGACGATACTGTTTCGTACCTACAGCAGTTACTGAACGCTCACCAAGAAGGGTCAGTAATCGGGTACCTCGCGAAAGCTGTTAATTGTCTCCAGTATCGCCCAACAGGAGAGACTTCGTATCAGTCGCTCTCGATCGACGAAGCGGGGGATCGGGCGCTCGCCAACGTCGGTGACACCGTCTATGAAGGGCAGACACTCCCAATTGTTTGGCCAGCATACGAACCGCGTGTAGCAGTCCTATTGGCACTCGAACTGGCACTTCGTAGCTTAGACGAGGGATCTGACGTCATCGTCTTCAGTCCTGGTGGTGGCAATCACTGGGGGAACAAAGGTGACCTTCGAGACGAGTTTGCGAACTACGGGCTGGTCGTCTCTGAAGAGTTTCCACCAGTCCCACTCCCCGACATCGTCCCTCATGCACGCATTGACGATGGATCTATCGTGCCCATGTCTGATGGTATAGCAGACGTGAGGGTCGTGTTCTCCAAGCGCTTCGCCGAGCTACAGGACCTTGACGCACCAGATACGGTCCTCCTTAATCTGGCGGCACGGACAAAGGGAACTTTCGAAGAAGGTATCGACGAACTCCTCGAAGAGTACGAAGATGCCTCGATTTCCCCACTATACTCGAACTATACGAAACACGAGTTTGAGGAACGTAGGGCTCCCCGGTACGGTCCACCGCGCGACCTAGACGAGGCGGACACGCTTCCGGGCATAGATGCATTAGAGGCCGCTACCGATCGAGACCATAATCAACCAGAGTTTGCGGGCAATTTCTCCTCGTGGTTCGATCGTGCCACTGACGCCCAAGATATTCGAGTCGTAGGTGTTGATGACGGAGGACTCCTTGAGTATCTGGAACCTGGGTACGAAGCGTCCTCGGCCCTCCGAGAGTACGACGAAAATCGAGCTGCTGGGAGAATTTTCTCGCGACAGCTCATGTTCGAACGTTTGCCCGTCCCAGCCGACCGCTACAACGAGTGGGTTCGGTGTCAGCGCGACGGATATTTCGGACCACGTACACTCAATGCTCTGATCGACAAACTGGAGGAACGTGCGGATGACATAATCGGTCGTCCAGCGATCGCGGGCAAGTTGTTCGAAACGACCGACGCACTTCGCCGGGCTCGGGAGCACATCGGAAAGAAGAACCCGCTATACGAAGAACTGACAAACCGGCTCGAAGAGAGCTTAGCAGACGAGCGTCGTGTTGCTGTCTTCCTCCCGAAAGAGACGTGGCGGCGGGCAGTTCAGGAGATCGTTACATCAGATGGAGTCGTAACTCCATCAGACATGGAAGACGATCGTGTGGTGTTCGTCAGTCCGGATTCGGCACGTGACCTAGGACACAGAGACCAAATGTTCGTCATCGGCCCCCAACGGCCTCAGTACGCTGGGTTCTACGTCCATCCAATGGTCGACGAAACGGTCGTCCTTACGTACCGTGGCAAGTGGAGCTGGATGATAGAGCGTGATGCGAGTCGGTTCGTCGAGTCGACAAATGCTGCGGCTCCAGGCTTGGACTATTCGCCGTACGCTCCGCCACGGGTGGAAGTCGACGGGCACGCCGAGGCCGAACCAACCACCGAAACGGAGGTCACCGAGACCGGGAAATCGGATACACTGGAGCCAGGAGAAAGATCCAGTGTCGAGCCAGATCGTGCCCCTTCCGGGGAGGCAGACAGAAAAGAACTCGCGGACTTATTCGACCAGGCACGTCCCATCGATTACCAGAGCGGAGGGTTGAGCCGATACGACGAGCACGAGCGCAGCAAAGTAAAGATCGAAACTGCAGATGGCCAGACGTTTACACGCCGGGATAGAGTTATGCGGCGGCGGTCTAGCCCGTCATCCGAAGAGGACCGATATCATTGGGTTTCCCCTCACTCGCTCCGTGAAGGCGACCAGGTCGCCATCATCGATAAAGATGTATTTGAACGACGCTGGGACGAGTGGCTCAGCGACGTATACGAAGAAGAACATGGTGAGACGAGCACCTTCGAAGATTTGACGATCTGGTACGAGTCGTTGAGAGATATCCTATCCCGTCTCGCAACGTCGAGTGGTATAGAAGACCTGACACATCCGGAAGTCGGGCGCAAGATTACGAGCTCGGTGGACAAAATAGAGCGTGAACCATCAACTGTCTGGAATTGGTTCGAATCCGCCGCAGAAGCCGACAACTGTCTAGGACCCGCGCGTGATCCATCGCTAACCATCGGACCACGTAGAGCCGAGGACATCGCCGCACTGGGTGAATCGTTCGATATTGAAGAACTCACCGGCGAAAACGCCCTCCGTATTGAGGAGAGTATGAGCCGTGTCCGGAGGACGAACATGAAACAAGGCCACGATTTCAGGGCCGAAGTGAAAGCCGAGATGAACTCACTCGAAGATAACGAGATCCGAGACAACGCGGCGACTTACGAGGTTGCCTCGGTGACCGAACTCTGACGTTACGTGTTATTGCGGGAAGATTTTTGACATAGCAGTAATACTGCTACCTATGACCTCACCGTTCGATTCGATTCCTCCGCAATCTGATCCGGAGTACACTCGTCCGCCTAACGCTCGATACGCCGAAGCAGGGGACGAGGAGTTTCGACGTCGACAGGCCATCAATCACCTCGTAACGGAACGGTTGATCAATCGGATCACGGGACGGGGAGAGACTCAATCGACCCTCTACAGTGTAGACCCTCGCGTCCGGTACTTCGCGGCTACTCTCTCGAACCAGTACGACTACCGTGACGAACAACGAACCGACGACGATGGCGAGGAAATAGAAGCAGCGGGCAGTGCGATGACACGGAATATTTCGCCGTTCACGACCGGACTGAAGTTGAAAGTCGATCCGGAAGAACTCAACGGCCCCCTCGAAATACAGCCAGACGCAAAGCTGTTTTATAAACGATTCCCGGAGTACGGCGAACAACTAGAACATAGTGACCTAGCAGCTGCAGGACCGGCAGAGGAAGAAGAGGTGAACGAGCCGGAACCTGGTCTCCAAGCCGACGGTGGCTCATCTGTTGCAGTCCCGGACGAATCACAGCCACTGGTCAGCGTCTACGAGCGTGTGAATCCCGAGTTCAACTCTATCGAAGTCTCCAAAGCCCAGCTACGGAACAAGGCCGACGGTGGTGGAGAGATCACGGTGCCGATATCTAGTGGGCTAGATGCTGCAGAAACGACTTTCGAGGAAGACGACAGAGCGGTCACCCTGCCACGGGATAGCGCTACGTACAACGAGCAACAGAACGTTCCACCCCGAGCGTTGGAGTCAGAAACGGCATTTGAGGAGCACTTAGACGACGTGTTCAGTGACGAGCTAGTAGAACCACTTTGGAGTGCCGAGATTCGGCTGGAAGTCAGCCATCGGGATGACGGCGACTACGCCGTTACTGTCCAGTTGGTGAACACGCAGGGCGAAGATCCGGAAACCGCGACCGAACCGGACGAGTCCTGGCAGGCGTTCCTCTTCGACGCATCGGTGACGGTTTCGGCCGAGACGCCAGCCTTCGAGCCTTTCGAGTCGGAGAAAGTACGAGACCACTACCAATACGACGGAAACATCTACGGCATCGGAAGAAACTGCTCGGCCGCAGTCGTGGAGAACGACCCGGTTACGAGTATTACTACCGAGCCGGTTCCCATCTACCGACAACCCAAGTATGTCTCTCGCGATACGGTCTCGGCTCCGACAGAGACACTCGCAGAGGGAGACATCGAAGCAGTCCTCGAGAACATCCAACTCGAGATGGACCGTGCACGCGATCAGTACGAAGTCGTACGTGAGGACGTCTTAACGCACAAAGGCGAAAAGGCTGCCTCAGAGTACGACGGAATGTTGGAACAGTTTGAGGAAGAGAGAGATCGGTTCGAACGTGGAAAAGAACTGCTTCTAGCCGACGAAAACAACGATCTGGAGACGGCTTTCCGCGCTCTCAACGAGACGTTCGCCAGAGAGTTCGAAGACTGGCGCCTCTTCCAGATCGTTTTCATCGTGATGTCGATTCCGGACATCGCCTCGCAGGTTAACCGTGGTCTTGACGGTCCTGACATGCTGGACGTGTGTGATATCATCTTCTTCCCTACCGGTGGTGGGAAGACCGAGGCGTATCTCGGGTTAGTGACCTTTACGGCGTTCCTCGATCGACTCAGAGGGAAAGGGCACGGGATGACCGCTTTGACGAAGTTCCCACTTCGTCTCCTCTCACTCCAGCAGCTGCAGCGGATAGCCAACGTGCTCTGTACGGCCGAAGAAGTTCGGCGAGAACACGACGAGATGGGAGGCGAGCAGTTCAGCATCGGGTACTTCGTAGGCAACAAGAACACGCCAAACGACATCTTCGAGGACGGGGGAGACACGAACAACGTCGCTCTCGCATCCGAAAGCGAAGACCACCAGCAACAGTGGTTGACCGTCCCGAAGTGTCCATACTGTCGAGAGGAGACAGTCGAAGTAACAGGCGACTTAGACCGACTTCGGATCGTCCATCAGTGTACGAACGAAGAGTGCAGAGAGGTTCAGCGGCAGGATGGCGACACCGCTGAGCTACCGATCTACATCACCGACAATGAAATTTATCGGTACGCACCAACGTTCGTCGTCAGTACCATCGACAAGATCGCCGTAATGGGGATGAACCGTCGTGCACGGAGTCTCCTGGGACAGTTGAAAGGTCGATGCCCAAACCACGGCTTCACCCCGGAAGAGCAGTGTCTCCTCAGTGAACGAGGGGTCGCCAACGAGCATCAGTGTGGGAACACCTCGCTCGAAGCCCTGGAAGACGTCGAACCGACCGATCCACCCTCTATACTCATCCAAGACGAGCTCCACCTACTCCGAGAGGAATTCGGCGCGTTTGACTCACACTACGAGACGCTCATTCAGAAGTTGATCGACGCCTACACCGACGGCGAGTGGGAAATGAAGACGATCGCAGCTACTGCGACTATCGAAGGGGCTGACAATCAGGTGGACGCCCTGTACCGAAAAACACCTAACGAATTCCCCTCTCAAGGACCACGTCTCCGCCAGTCGTTTTACGCCTACGAGGATCCTTACCGACTCGGACGACAGATGATCGGCGCACTCCCGCGGAGTATCGGTCGAACTCGAGCGATCAACATTGTGATTCGAGAGTACGCTCGCGTCGTTCAATCCTACGAAGCGGATCCAGACCGACTGTTCGACGAGATGCAAGAGGTGACCGAAGACGTCGTCGCTGGTCCGCTCAATTTCCCAGAGGATGCCGATGAACGCCAAGAGGGCGTGTTAGAGGCATTGGACGACTACAAGGTCCAGATCGCGTACAACATTTCGAAAAACCAGAGTGATATCCTCCAGCGGTCGGTGAAGGGCATGATTAACCGCCAGCTGGACGCCTATGGGGATCCGCACGAACGGTTGACGCCAGTTTCTCTCACGGGAGAGACAGATATGGAAGAGGTGCGTGGTGCATTGTCCAGGCTGGAGGCAGAAGACCCAGAGAACCCGATCGACGTCGTCATCGCTACGAGCATGATCTCGCACGGGGTGGACGTCGACCGGTTCAACTTCATCTCCTTCTTCGGGATGCCGCGGAACACGGCCGAGTACATACAAGCGTACTCTCGGGTCGGTCGCGAGAGTACCGGGTCGGTCTTCGTCTTGTTTGACTCGATCAAGGCACGCGACCGATCACACTACTCCCGATTCGAACATTACCACCGGTACCAGGACCTCCTAGTCGAAGCGACGCCGCTAGAACGGTGGGCGGAATTCGCGATCGAGTGTACCCTTCCCGGCGTCGTCCTCGGGATACTCATCCAATACTACGACTACTACCACGAAGACGAGTTCAAGGAGGGGAGAGTTTACAACCTCGATGGCTTCCGGGAAGCTCTGGACCAGGGTGTCATCGAACACGATGAATTGCTCCAGTTCGTCCTGGAAGCGTACGACGTTGAACACGCTGGCGACGACGCGGACAGTGACATCGGTGCGCGATTGTACTACGAGGCCATCGAGAAGGAGTTTGAAAAGCTCTGGAACCACCTCTTAAGCGCTGAGCCCGAGATCCACGACCCGCGGAAAGCAGGGCTCAAGAAGTATCTCGGGAACGTGATGGAGGACGAAGACGCTGGCTTGCGGGGGCCGATGCGGAGCCTGCGCGATGTCGACGAACAGATCCCGGTCACACACGGTCTCGCGACCAGTGACTTGAAAGATATGTTCTCTGGAGGTGAATGACGTGAGCTCAGATAACCAAGCGGAGATGGAACGAGGTATCGCTCAGACGATGAACTCCATGGCACCCGGAGCTATCTTTAGCTACGCTCGCCGTGGGATCACGATGAAAGTCGAAGGATGGCGGGCCGAACCACTAGAAGTCGCTGACACCGATCGTATCATAGATCGAGTCGCAGGCCAGATAGAGCCGTTTCGAAACAGCGACCAGTCGCCTTGGAACAACTTTCGAGACACTGAGGTTGACTTCCGGCGCGTACAGCAGGTCCAGGGTGAGTTCTTCCCTCGTACGGTGGTGTGCAAGCAATGTGAAGCCGTGACCTATCGAAAAAAGGTAGCGAGTCTCCGAGAAACCGATGGGCGTTGCCCCAGGTCTGGCTGCGAAGGACGACTCCAGCAACTCCAGTTCGTTCTGGTACACGATTGCGGTGCGGTCACAAACCTCGAGCCACAGCCCTGTGACCAGCACGGTTTCGACCACATCTGTTTGAACAGAGGAGCACCCGAAGATCTGAGTACGTGGTCGTTCCGGTGCCGTGGAAGAGGGTGTAATCACGAGTCGGACCTCGGCGGATTGTGTAGCCAATGTCGTGAATACATCGGCTTCCCAACTCCGGTAGAGGCTGGGACGGTCCACTATCCGCAACGAGACGCGTTCGCGGAGATGCCGATGGTCGGCGTTGAAACCGGTGATATCCCGTACGGTGAAGACTGGTGTCGAGTGCTGATGGCGGGGTACCTCGGTAACCCCGACTACAGGAGGGAAGGTATTACACCGGAATCCGTCGCATCGGTTCCAGGGATGTCGCCCGACAAATTGGAGGAATATATCGAGAAACTCGGTGAGGGGAACCGAGATGTCGTCTTGGATATGGTTCAAGATCTCACGCCTGGCGACGGCTATACGCGGAATACGGTCGTACGATTGAACCGTGAAGATATCGAGGCACCGGACGACCGCGAGTGGCACACGCTCGTCGCAGATCAGCTGTTTACTTTCATGCGTTGTACGGGCGGGTACGCCGGTGATGAAGAGGACCTAGAAGACATCGAAGACTATCCGACATCTAGCTCTATCGACGACTATCTCGACGACGACAGCTTCGTAGCGAAACACCCGCAAGCCAAGTTCTACAAGGACAACCTCGCCGATCTAGGGATCACTGACGCCTGGGTTGTGGACAGCTTCCCGCTGTTGAACATTCTGTACGGCTACACGCGTGATTCGCCGACTGCAGCGGAAACAGATCTCCAAGCCTTTGACCACCCGTTCGACGACGATGCGGTCTCGATTTATGGTGACCGGTCTCCCTCGGAGGCCATTGTTTTGCAACTCGATCGGAAAAAAATCGTCGAGTGGCTCCTGGCGAACGGGTCACTGATCGAACCCGAGGCGCCAGATCTCGAAGATGAGACGGATCTCAAACGTTGGTTCTTGGAGACCGTCGACCCGCGAGAGACACAGAATCCGTTCACCCCTATTGAGGACCGGTTGACCGAAGAGATATACCAGCTCGTTCACTCCACGAGCCATACGCTAATGAGTACCGCTAGCGAACAGTGTGGCCTCGACAACGACAGCATCTCGGAACTCATTCTCCCGAACGTTCCGGCGATCGTCCTCTACGCCGAGAGTATGGAACACTTCGCGCTCGGCGGCATGTTCACCCTGTTCAAGACCCGGATCAACGAGTGGGTGAGTGACACGAAAAAGTACGCCGAGAATTGTATATACGACCCGGCCTGCCGGAGCTCAGAAGGAGGGGCAGCCTGTCACGCTTGTATGCACGTCGCAGAATTCACCTGTGAGTACTACAACCAGGCGCTAGACCGTGGTGTGTTGATCGGCACCGGGGACACCGATCCGTCCTGGGAACTATAATCCCTGAACGGTCGTTAAGAAGGATACCACCGTGATAACACCGACCTCAGAAGAGTTCACGATCGCAACGCTGTTCGACTCGGCTGCCCGTATCGGCACACTGGCCGCGGCTGTCGACCGACTGGGTTCTGGACGAGTCTCGATCACGCGGGGGGATATCGACGCGAAACTACCGGCTGACCAATCTCTCGGGGCTGTCGAAGCAGAGGCATTACTCGTTGGATTGGTACTCAATGACGCGGCGGAGAAGGTGGGCCGTGAGACCCCGTTCGTTGACGCGACCTTCGAAGTCGACGTCGAAGAGGCACGAACGGTCCTAAAAGAACAGGTGGTCGCCCGAACCGCTCTAGAGAGCGAGGCGGACTCCGATCAACGGCCAGACGATACAGAACTGGTGGCTACGGTTCCCCCACAACTCGACGTCGACCTTCCTCCGTCAGTCGGTAACCTCGACACCCGCGTGAGGTCGGCGTTACTGACCGCAGAGAACGTGGTCAGGATCGCGAATCCGTACTTCGATCCGGACCACCCGACAGTCGAAACACTTCGGACACTGCCACGGAGGGGTGTCGAGACGCGGATACTCACTCGGGAAATCCGCCCAGGAACAGACCGCTACGACGTGCTCTCAGCGATGAACAACAGTCTCTCGAAGGACGAGCGAGAATTAGTCGATGTCGCCGAACTGTTCGCCCTCGACGACGCCGGTCATCAAGCGTACGCTACGCACGCAAAGATGGTCGTCACCGACGATACCCACTGCTATCTCGGCAGTGCAAACTTCACGGTGACGAACCTCTCTTCGAACTTCGAAATTGGCATCCTCACTTCTGGTCGTGCGGTATCGGTTGCAACAGATACCTTCGATGCAGTGTTCGAAGTGAGTCGGTCGCTATCACTGCCAGATTGATCACCACTATGATTTTTCGTCGCCGATCGACTAGCGCCTATCTTAGTCATTTTCTCGACCGCAACAGAGGGTTTTTGTTGTGGCCGTCGGTACTCGTTCAGACATGACGACCTGGTTACTGGAGAAACAGATGGAAACCGAACCAGGCGTGTTTGAACACGGCCCAGAATACGAATTCGATGACGACGATACCGTGTTCGTTTTGGACTTGGAAAGGAGTGTTCTCGTCGGTGAATTCGAACCACACGTATCACCTGAGCGAATCTCTGAAGACGATACACCACGAATACGCACACGGTTGCATCCAGTCTCCGATGACTTGTTGTGGGTCGACGACTCTGACATCGTAGATCTCGCAGAGAGACCGAAGCTAAGTCGACGGATCGTCGAGGCGTTAAAGTACGCTAGAACAGGTGCTCAAGAGACTGTAACTGCAGAAGCATTCTTCGGGAACAGCGGCTCAGAAAGAGACAGTGCCGAACCAGACGCCCACGAGACAGATTCTAACACGGCCAAAGAATCCACATCACCAACCCTTCACGACGTCTTTACTCGGCAAGAAGGGGTTGAGGACGCCGATTTCTCGGGAGAGACCGTAAACGGCCACAAGGTGCTTGCCGACGTTTCGCTCCGCGGTGTAACGCTCTCGGATGCGTCGATCGAAAACGTCACCTTCCGTAATGTCAATCTTCGAGATGTCGACTTCCGGGGCGCTCAGCTACAGGGCGCCACCTTCACCGGTCAGCGAACCCAATTAGGTGGTGCTGACTTCACGGATGCGCACCTCGATGGCGCCATCTTCGAGGTTGACGTTTCCGACTGTACTTTCACCAGCGCACAGATGCGGGACGTCGATCTCCGAGATGCTACACTCGAAGGCGCTGACTTCTCGGGTGCACGCCTGAAACGGGCGAAAATGCACGATACCGAGCCAGAGAGAGCGACCTTCGATCGAGCGGTTATGCAAGATGTCAAGACGAAAGGTGCACACTTCGAGAAAGTATCGTTCGTCGGTGCGAACCTATATAACACGACGTTTGCCGACACAGATTTCGTCGACACTGACTTCTCCGACGCTGACCTTCGAGACGCAGGTTTCCATGGATGTACCCTCGAATATGTGGAATTCGTCGGAGCCAAGATGGCTGATGTCTCCCTTGAAAATCACGAGACGACGAAACTCGACTTCGGTCGTTCGGACCTCAGTAATGCAGTACTCTCCGGTTCGAGCTTTTCTTCGGCCCGGTTCGATGAGGCGCGACTTTCGGACGCAAAGTTTCACGGCTGTGATCTCTCCGGAGTGTCGATGGCCGACGTTAGAGCGGACGGCGCTGAGTTCGATGAGGCTAATCTAGAGTACGCTACCCTCGCACAGGCCGACCTCACTGACTCCAGGTTCACCGAAGCGCGGCTATACACTTGCCAGTTGGTCTCTGCACGGGTTGGGACCGGAACGACGTTCAACGGTATTTACAACTATTTGGATTCGGGGGAAGGAGACGACAAGGAGCACCCTGGACGAAAGGCTGCTTCCGTCTATCGAACACTCGAAGCAGTCTACAGAGACAACTCGTTGACAGACGAGTCACTCAAGTACCACCGAAAGCGGAAGAACGCAACTCTCAGAGTCAACAAGGACGACAGACGATACATTCCAATTGTTGTTGACGGGTTCCTGAAACACACGACAGGTCACGGGACGAAACTGAAGCCTCTCTTTGGCTGGTCGTTAATCTTCGTGGTTTTTACCGCGCTTCTCCACTTCGCGTTGGGGACGCTCCATCACGAGACACACGACCATCTGTGGCTCTGGATCGGAGATGATAGTGGAGTAACTGAATTAGCACACTCAATTCTATTCAGTTTTCTCGCGTTCACTGGCCTCGGGTATGGGCGGTTCACACCGGTCAGTTCGGTCGGTGAAGCACTCGCCGTGGGACAGACCGCATTCGGGGTACTGTTCTTCGGTCTCCTCGTGTTCGTCTTGTCAACCCGGGCCTCACGATGACCAATGTAGCCCAGTTTCGATAGGGATTTGATGGTAACATTCCGATCCATACCGAGATCTCGCCCTTACTGAGATCACGAAACGACTATACACCAACACCGCAATTGAGCTCCTAGCGAACCTCACGACGACGCCGACCCCGTTCACCAATTGAACGGACCCTAAACGGCAATTGACGCGCCGTTTAAACACCCCTGGCGCCGTCCCTTGGACTCTCCCCGTTCGGAAAACGGATGGGTCATGTCGGAATCCATCCTTCCAAAAATTGGGTTAGTACTAATTTTCATGAAATATTGGTGTCTTGATATGCCCGACGAGATGCGCCTTGAAGATGTAAACGTTGACGCGTCCATTCGAAAAATGGTGGTCCAAGTGAAAATTGCGATATCCACCTGGTCTGCCCCTAACGAGCGCTCTTCTTCACCCGATCCGAAAACTCAGACAAGTTCATCGCGGCAGCGCAATCCGGACAGCAGTACCGAACTGAGTGTCTGTAGTCCCCCTCAAGCACCTCGGGTGGCTCGATGTCCACCCGAAAGAGCCGCGATGGTGCCACGTTCCGATCACACCGGTAACACCCCTGAGAGCGAGGCGCATCGCCGGTCCCGTCGCTCGTTCGCTCGACGGATTTCATCCGAGCACCTCGCAGTTCTGGCGATCGAACCGACCGAAGTGACTCGGCCCCCAATCCCCGAAAACGAAGAACTGCGACGGATAGCGATACGACTCTCTAAACCAGTGGCGTGCGAGACCTTTTTGTCTCGAAGGTGTCTTTCGGAACATGGCAACCAAAGCGGGATGCTTTGGAAGCCGCGCCTCGGGTGTCCTACCACCCGGGGCATTTCCTCTTCGCGCATGCCCCCGCGACGTGATGGAGACGCGAGCTTCCGGGTTTGAATATGCGGCAATGTGTAATATATCTATTGGATAGTGGGCGGATTTTGGGTCTGTAGCCGATTTTGGAACCCTTCCTCGATATCTTTGATTGCCTGTCCTTCTGTGACTGGTTTATGAAATAGATGGCGAGTCGCCTTCGGCTTCTGCGGTTCGCTAATCGGCACTTCTCCACTCTCATCCCGCCGCTGTCCGTCGCACGGAGATAGTATTGCACGGCAAGCTGAACATCCACTGACGAAACTGTTTGAACCGGCTGCGGGACTTACGGTGGGAGGTTGCAATCGTAGATGTTCCGCCGATGCCCGACCACTTCGACAATGAGGACGTCATCCGTCCGATCCCAGGTACTAATCGCACGATAGTCCCCAGCCCGGAGCTTGTAGTACGGATATCCGCTCAGCTTTCGAGCCGGTGGTCGGTCCAGGTGCGCCGTCTCGTTCGGATCACGGGTACGAAGCCAATCACGTCTCGCCACAGAGCGCTAGAGCGGGACCAGTGGAACCATCGTCGCCATGAAGGCGATGTCCAGCAGCGCGAGTGCTATCACGAGGATCGCTCCGGGAATGCCGAGGATCCCACAGATCAAGAGTGTCAAAATCGATATCTGTACACCAAGCCCGAGAACGTTTGCCAGCACCAGGAGCACGAGGCCAACGACCGCATTGATCACCAGGCCTGTCAGGGAAACCATGCTAACCGATACTGTCCACGAGGTTTTGTTACGCGCCCCTTTCAAGAGCGTCCCTGAGAAGTAAACCGACGCCGCCCCTCCGCTATCGGCCCGGCCCAGCCACCGTCTCGTTCAGGCCTATCTAACGGCAAACGGGCCGACACGATGTTCCCTGGCCAGCAGGATGGCTGCGAGACTACCGTACCCGATCCCTCCTGTCTACGCCGACCGAATATTGCCCATCTCGTTCGTTGCGTTCTCGAGCAGACTACCCCAATCTGCCCCTCACGCCCCGTTCGTCGGGGGTCGTTCGCCCAGCGTGACCTCGACGGTCTGTTCCTGCCCATCACGGACGATGGTCAGTTCGATCGTATCCTCGGGTGCCGTCTCGGTCAGCAGGTACGAGAGCAGGTCCTCGCGTGTCGACACCGACTGGTCGTCCACGGCGACGATGACGTCACCGCCGACGGGGACCGTCGCGCCGTCGATCTGCACCGACTGGTCCGCGCCCTGCAGCGCGTCGCTGGCGGGTGTCGCGCCGAGTACGCCGGCGACGTAGACGCCCTCGGTGACCGAGAGGTCGTTCGCCTCGACGATGGGCTGGGAGAGCGGGAGCGCCCGGACGCCGAGGTAGGGGTAGGCGTACTCGCCGGTCTCGATCAGTTCGGGCACGATGCGATCGACGAGGGCCGCCGAGATCGCGAAGCCGATGTTCTCGCCGCCGCCGGCGCGGTTGACGCCGAGGACGTCACCGGTGGCGCAGTCGACGAGCGGGCCGCCGCTGTTGCCCGGGTTGATCGGT
This sequence comes from Halovivax ruber XH-70, assembly GCF_000328525.1. NCBI lineage: Archaea > Methanobacteriati > Methanobacteriota > Halobacteria > Halobacteriales > Natrialbaceae > Halovivax > Halovivax ruber. The sequence goes on along the minus strand of NC_019964.1, from coordinate 3,032,198 downwards.
GCGTCCGTCTGGATCGTGTTGGGCAGCCGGCCCGCCTCGGTCGGCATCGAGCGGTTCACCCCGCTGACGATGCCCGAGGTGATGGTGCTCTCGAGGCCGTAGGGGCTGCCGAGCGCGGCCACGCGCTGGCCGGGCCGGGGCGTCGCGTTCGAGACGTCGAGCGGTTCGAGGGCGTCCGACGTGGCGTTCACGCGAACCACGGCGAGGTCGGCGAAGGCCGTCGCACCGACGACCGTGCCGTTGTGGAGGTCGCCCTCGCTCCCGCGGATGCCGACCGACTCGTTCCCGCCCACGACGTGCTCGTTGGTCACGATGTAGGTCGCGTTTTCGCTCGTCTCGTAGACGAATCCGGAGCCGAGTCCCCGCCCGAGCTGGATCTGGACGATCGAGGGGATCGTCTCCTCGTAGAGGGAGACGTAGTTACAGCCGGTGCGGTTTCGCGCCTGCTCGCCCCCGGACTGATTGTCCTGTGACTGGGTCTGTAGCGTGGGCGAGTCACCAATCGCGTGCTGGTCGTCGCTCACAACTGTCACGTCACCGCTCGCCCGTGTCTCGTCTCCCGTCGCCACACCGCCCACCGCCACTCCCGCGGCCGGAACGCTGATGACCATCGCCAGGGTCACGAGGAGGAGCGCCAGGGTTCGTATCCGATGCATACCGTACAGTAGCCACCGACGATTCGGAAATAGGGTCGGCCTGCGAACGGTCCCGGCCGATCTCCGGGTCGAATCGTCCCGCGCCGGTCGCCGATTCTTGCCCGGTGATTCGACTCGAGAGCTGCCCAGCAGATTTTTCAGCAGACCGACTGATACCGGAACGTGACACTCGCGATCATTGCAGATTCTCACATACCCGAACGTGAGACCGACATCCCGGATTCGTTCCGCGAGCGTATCGCCGACGCCGAGCACACGATTCACGCCGGTGACTTCGAGACGGCGGCGACACTCGACGAGGTTCGCGACCTCGCGACGGCGCTCACGGCCGTTCATGGGAACGCCGATCCGGCAGATATGGGACTGCCGTCGGTCGCCGAACTCACAATCGACGGCGTCACGTTCGTCGTCACCCACGGGACGCTGAATCCGGTGGAGGCGGCCGTCTACGGCGACGACGGCTTCGTCATGAGTGGCGAGGACTGGAACCGGGCGATCGCCGATACGGCTCGCGCCCGCACTCGCTCGTGGGACGGCGACGGCATCGTCGGAATCGGCGGCCACAGCCATCGTGTCGAGGACACTGTCTACGAGGGCGTCCGCGTGCTCAACCCCGGGTCCGTCACCGGCGCCGACCCTGCGGATCGGGCGACGATGCTGACCGTCGAGAGTGACGAGGGCGAGATCGACGTGACGCTCCACGAAGCCTGACGATCGTCGCGGCCGTATCGAGTTCGATTCCTCGAACCATCTTGGCGAACTGATCTCTCACCGTCCGTCTGCGTCTCGATCGCTCACTCGCTCGACCGCCTGCTTGTAGCCCGCTTTGGATTCGATCTTCGAGCGGGGTAGGGGGTGGCCCACACCGACTGCAGAACGCATCAGCGCCCCGTTTCCCACACTCAGGGAACAACCGGCCCTTCTTTACCGCTCGTCTCCTCAGGATCGAGCATGAAGCGGCGCACGTATCTTGGCGCGAGCGGCCTTGGGGGGCTGTCGGCGCTTTCGGGTTGTCTCGACTCGTTTTCATCGGTGACCGGCGACGAACCCGAACCCGCCGACGGCGCGGTTCTCGGTCCGCCGGACCGCGAGCACGACCTCAGCGCGTCGGCCCATCCCACTTACGGCGACGAGGTTCCCTCGTATTCGGTCCCCGACGCCCTCTCCGGCGAGACCGTCTCCGACGAGGACTTCCTCGGCGAGCGCGTCCAGCTGCACACCTTCGTCTACACCAACTGTATCATGGGCGCGTGTCCGGCACTCCTCCGATACCTCATCGAGGTAAACGACGGCGTTCGCGAGGCGGGCTACCGCGACGAAGCGGCGTTCGCCCCCTGGACGTTCGATCCAAAACGCGACACGCCCGACGTCCTCCGGACGTATCTGACCGATCGCAACGTCGACCCGTCGGCCGACGACTGGCACTTCCTCCGTCCGGAGACACAAGAGGCGGCACACGAACTCCTGTTCGACCAGCAGGGTGGCCCGTTCGGCCTCCCCGTCGAGCAGGCACCCGCCTCCGAGATCGCCCCGGAAGGAACGGATTCGGACGTCGAGTACGGGTTCACCCACTTCGTGTTGATCCTGCTCGTCAACGACCAGGGGATCGTCGAACGCTCGTATCCGGGTGCGACGGAGCGCTCCACGCCGATGGACATCGAAGACGACATGCTCGCAGTCATCGAAGGCTAATCCATGAAGCGACGGGAAGCCATCGCCGGCGCGGCGAGTCTGGGTGTGCTCGGGGCGGGCGGTGCCCTGGCAGTCGGCGGCTTTCCCACGTTCGGCTCCTCGGGCGGGTCGGACCAGCCGCAACTCGACGACCCCGTCACCGTCCCAACGGTCGACCTCTCCTGGAGCGACGGCGAGCCGATCACGGTGCCGATCGATGACACCGTAACGGTCCTCGAGTTCTGGGCGACGACCTGTACGGTCTGTCCAGATGCCGTCCCGAAAGTCACCGCGGCGGCCGACCGAACCGGCGAGGACGTCGCGTTCGTCGCGATTACCGCGGAGGACGTCGGCCCGGACGACTTCTCTCCCGAGTACATCGAAGACACGTGGCGTGAGTTCGGCGGCGGCGAGTGGCCGATCGGCTACGGAACGTTCGAGGTGCAGGTCAAACTTACGTCGGCTGCGACGCCGGCGACGGCGATCATCGACGCCGACGGCGTGACCCAGTGGACCCACACGGGCATCGTCTCGAGCGAAACCATCCTCGAAGAGATCGAGGCGGCCGGCGGCACGGTCAGGTGATCGACGCATGTGTCTCGACACTCCCCGACGCGCGACGGTCGGCACCCGAACGTGGGCGCTGGTCGGGACCCCGTCGATCGATGGTGGTGTCCGGCCCCACGCTGCGGCCACGACGACCGACGGCGGGGTGAGCCACCGTGGCTGATCTCACGACGGTTGGCGCGGTCGGCTTCGCCGTCTCCGCCGGTGTGCTGACGTTCTTCTCACCCTGTGCGTACGCGCTCCTCCCGGGGTACGTGGGCTTTTACGTGGGACGTTCGGAGGGTGAATCCACGCTCGCCGGCTCGCTCCTCCGGGGTCTCGTCGCCGGTGCGGGCGTCCTCGTCGTTCTCGGTGTGTTCCTCGCGGCGACCTACGCCGTCGGCTCCCGCGTCGCCGACGTCCTCTCCGTGGTCGAACCTGCCGTCGGCGCTGCGTTGATCGTTCTCGGGATACTGATCGTCTTCGACCGGGCCCCCTCGTTGTCGATCCAGCTTCCCAAGCGCCGGACCGGCATCCTCGGCTTCGGTCTCTTCGGCGCCGGCTACGCCGCCGCCTCCGCCGGTTGCGTCGCGCCGGCCGTCATCGCCGTCTCCGGACTGGCACTCTCTGGCTCGGCGATGTACGCACTGGCCGTCATCGGGAGCTACGTCCTGACCGTCGCCATCCTCATGGTTTCGGTGACCGTCGCCGCCGGGACGGGACTCTCGGCGGGCGGTGACTGGGTGATGGCCCACCGCGGCCGCCTCGAACAGGCTGCCGGCGTCCTCCTCGTCCTCGCCGGCCTCGGCCAGCTCTACGTCTACTACGCCGTCGACTTTACGTTCGCGGGGCCGTAGACGACCCCCTACGCTGGATTTGCCGTTCTCAGCGGGGACCGCGTACCGACCGGACTACGGTTCGTTTTCCGTCCCGACGACCACGCGAAGAACGGATGGATCGGCGACGATTCGACGCGTATCGGTTTCTCAGGGCGCTTCTGGGACTCTCGCGAAAAACAACGGCTTCTTCTATCGGGAATTCGCACCGAGCGGTATGCCGGAGCGAGCGCACACGTGGGTCGTCCCGTTGGTTGTGGGATTGAGCCTCTCCGTCGTTGGGATGACGGTGCTGGAACCGACCGTCTGGTACGTCCAGTATGGGGCACTGCTGGCCGGGCTGGTGCTGGCTGCCCTCTCGGTGTCTCTCCAGGTGGCGGAAACGGCTGCGGCGTGACTCGATTTCTCTCCCCCGTCTCGATCGGCCGTGCGGTCGGTCGAACCCCTCGATCGGCCGTCTACGTCAGCGAGCGCGTCGAGTTGCCGACGACCAGCAGACTGCTCGTCGCCATCGCGACCGCGGCCAGCAGCGGGTTGATGAGGCCCGCGACGGCCAGCGGGATCGCGACGGCGTTGTAGACGAACGCCCAGCCGAGGTTCTGTCGAATGCGGCCGTTCGTCGCGCTCGCGAGGTCGAAGACGGCCGGTACGTCGCGCACGTCGTCGGTCGTGAGGATGGCGTCCGCGGCGTCGCCCGCGAGATCGGTCCCGCTTCCCATCGCGATCCCCAGGTCGGCGCTCGCGAGGGCAGGGGCGTCGTTACTGCCGTCGCCGACCATGGCCACGGTCCCGCGGGCACCCAGCCGGCGAACCGTCTCGGCTTTCCCTTCGGGCGGGACGCCCGCGAACACGTCGTCGATCGCGTCCACCTCGCGGTAGCGGTCGGCGCTCGCCCCCTCGTCGCCGGTCAGGACGGTGACCGTCCGGTCCTCGGCGAGTGCGTCGACCGTCTCGCGCCAGCCCGGCCGTGGCTCGTCGCCGACGGCCACGACGCCCCGAGCCCGACCCGACCAGCCGACGACGACCGGGACGTCGCCGTCTGCCCGGATCGACTCGACGGCTTCGACCAGGCCGTTCGGCATCATCCACCCTCGCTCGTCGAACAATGCGGGGTGGCCGACGACTGTCGCCTCGCCGTCGACCGCCCCGCTGACGCCCCGGCGGTGCGTCTCGACGTCGCTTGCGTCGGGCAGTGCCGCCGGGTCGCCGACGCGCCCGTCACGTCCCGCCTCGTCACCAGTCCGGTCTCCCTCGCTTCCCGCCACGATCGCGTCGGCGATCGGGTGCGCCGAGTGTGCTTCGAGCGCAGCCGCCCGATCGAGGAGCGTCGACGCGGACACGCCGTCGTCCGGGACCGCGTCGCGGACCGTCATCTCGCCGGTCGTCAGCGTCCCCGTCTTGTCGAAGACGACGACGTCGGCCTCGGGGGCCGCTTCGAGGACGTGCTCGCTCGCCAGAACGATCCCGCGATCGGCGGCCGCCCCGACGCCCGAGGCGATGGCGAGCGGGGTGGCGAGGCCGAGCGCACAGGGGCAGGAGACGATCAGGACCGTGAGCCCGGCGAGAAGTGCGTCGGACGCCGCTGCGCCCGTCCACAGCGAGCCGACGGTCACGACGGTGGCGAGACCGAGCACCACCGGGACGAAGATCGTCGCCAGGCGGTCGGCCAGCCGCTGGACGCCCGGCGTCGCGCTCTGGACGTCCCAGAGGAGTTCGACGAGTCGGTCGAGCGTGCTCTCGGCCGTCTCGCCGACGGTGACGGTGAGTGGCGCGTCGGTGACGACGGTCCCGCCGCGGACGTCGTCGCCGGGAGCTTTCGTCACGGGGAGCGCTTCGCCCGAGAGCAACGACTCGTCGACGGCGGCCGTTCCGGTCGCGACGGTGCCGTCGAGCGGCACCCGTTCGCCCGGTCTGACGAGGAGCTCGTCGCCCGGCTCGACGGCCTCGATTGGGACGGTCTCGAACGCCTCGACGTCGGCCGTGGCGTCGTCCACGGCCGATAGCACTCGCGCCTCGCTGACCCGGCCTTCGGTCAAGTCGCGGACCAGGCCGAGCGAGCGACGTTTCACCCGGCCCTCGTACCAGGTGCCCGCGGTGACGACGAGGACGATCGCGACGGAGACGTCGAAGTACAGGTCCGAGCGGCCGAGGACCATCGCCAGCGTGCTGTAGGCGTACGCCGACAGCGCGGCGGTGGCGACCAGCAGGTCCATGTTCGGCCGGTGCGCCCGCAGGCTGACGACGGCCCCTCGGAGGATCGGGTAGCCCGTGTAGAACAGGACGATCGACGTCATGAGCCAGATGTTCCCGTAGAGGTACGGCCCGACGAAGCCGCCGAGGCTCACCACGGGGTCGAAGCCGAGATACTCGGGGTAGAGGAAGACGACGTACCACAGCATGACCATCATCCCGAACAGGCCGCCGAGCAGGAGCCGGCCGACGGTCTCCTCGCCGTGAGTGTCGCCGACGGTGCCGTCACGGTCGTGCGCCTGGTAGCCGTAGCCGGTGAGCCGGTCGGGGAGTTCCTCGGCGGTGACGCGCTCGGGATCGTACGCGACGCGAACGGTGTCGCTCGCGTAACTCGCCGTGGCCTCGCTGACGCCCTCCACGCCCTCCGCTCGCAGTTCGAGGAAGGCTTCGCAGGTCGAACAGTGCATCCCATCGACGGCGAGGAAGGTGTGTTCGCCGGTCGTGGCGTCGGATACAGTGTCGACGCTGGCCGTTTCCTGGTGGCCAGTGTCGGTTTCGGGGCCCGTCGATCCCGGCTGGGCGGCGTCCGTCGAACGGGCGGCTCCGTCGCGGTCTCGATCGTCCGGTGGCCCCTCGACCCGCTCGCGAACGCTCGTCTCGTCGACGTCGTCGAGATCGGAGAGCGCGCTCGCTACCTGCAGACAGCCTTCACAGCAGAAGTGGCCGGGAACCTCGTCGTCGGTGATCGGCGGGTCGGGAGTCACCAGCCCACAGAGTCGACAGCTGCCAGCAGTAGTGCCGGACGACGTGGATGCGGAAGACTGGGTCACGTGTCGAGATCACCGTATCCAGGGTGACTGCTCCCTGTTCGCCGGAACGACGGGCGGCTGGTCGGTTGCTGGGGCGGCACTCGCCGGGTCGGCCGATGCGATCAGTGAGCGGGCTCGGCCGTACTGGCGCCGGTCGGCCCCATCGCGATCCAGAGCGAACCGGCGATGAGCAGGACGTTGACCGCCGCGACGGCGCTGACGGTGCTCGGGCGGCCGAGGACGTACCAGAGCGCGGGGACGAGTGCGGCGACGGCGATCGTCGTGACGACTCGCGGGGCGAGCGATTCGAAATCCATACGCCAACTTGGCACGGGCTTTTATTAATATTGGCTTGAATTCCCAGAGACGTGGAACGGGGATGTCCGTTCATCTCGGTTCTATTCCACCCCCTACACATGAGTCAGTCAACCGACCAGCACGGTGCACCACCGGATAGTGTCATCGAACGGGAACTCACGCACGACGAGTTCGATCCGATCGGGACGGCTGTCCTGATCACACTGTACTTCTTGATCCTCGTCGGCATGTGGCTCTTCACGTACTTCGTGGAGTTCCTCGGCAACGGGCCGACAGTCGTGGGGGTGATCGGCTGATGGACATTCACAGCTACGAGAAGGCCTGGCTCGGCGCCGCGCTGGTCCTGATCGTGTTCTTCATCGCGACGATCACGTACGGAACGGTCGGCGCGGGCGTCTCGATGGTCGACGACTCCGGCGGCACCGTCGATCCGAACAACCTCGCCGATCACGAGCGGTTCGGCGACCCGGGCGTCGAGCAAGTGGGTGAAAACGAGTACGAGGTGAACGTCGTCGCCTCCGCGTTCTACTTCAACCCCGGTTCCGACCAGCTCGGCTTCGACCCGATACAGGTCCCCGCAAACAGCACTGTCACGTTCTACGTGACCAGTTCCGACGTGATCCACGGCTTCTCCGTTCCAGGGACGAACGTCAACACGATGGTCATCCCGGGTGAAGTCGCGGAACTCACCGTCGAGTTCGACGAACCGGACACGTACGGCCTGCTCTGTAACGAGTACTGCGGCTACGATCACCACAACATGGAGGGGACGGTCGAGGTCGTTCCCGAAGACCAGTACGACGGAGGTGACGGCCAGTGACGTCCTACATCGATCAGTTCCCCGAGGAAGCGCGCCTCGTGAAGGCCGCCATGGTCTCCGCGTTCCTCGCGCTGGCGGTCGGGGCCACCTTTGGATTGCTCCAGGTGCTCCACCGGACCGGGATGGTCCGCGTCCTCTCCTCGGCTGATTACTACACCGCGCTGACGGCTCACGGGGTGTTGCTGGCGCTGACGTTCACCATCTTCTTCCTGGTTGCCCTGTTCACCTGGGGGATCACCACCAGCCTCGATCGAAACCTCCCCAGCATGCGCTTCGCGTGGGGCTGGTACGGAACGATGGTCGTCGGTGCGCTCATGGCGGTCGTCGCCATCTTCGCCGGCTTTCTCACCGAACCGCCGACGCTGCTGGGTGAGGAACTGTCGGCGAGCGTGCTGTTTACCTTCTACGCGCCGTTGCAGGCACACCCGCTGTTCTACCTCGGCCTGGCCATCTTCGTGATCGGCACGTGGATCGCCGGCTACGACTGGTTCCGCACCTACTGGGCCTGGAAGCGTGAGCACCCCGACGAGCGGACGCCGCTGCCGGCGTTCATGGCGCTGACGACGATGCTGTTCTGGTGGCTCTCCTCGGTGGGTGTCGCCATCGCCATCGTCGTCTTCTTGCTCCCGTGGTCGCTCGGGATCGTCGACTCGGTCAATCCCCTGCTCACCCGGACGCTATTCTGGTTCTTCGGCCACGCCGTCGTCTACTTCTGGCTGATGCCGGCGTACATGCTGTGGTACATCCTGCTGCCGAAGCTCTCGGGCGGCAAACTGTTCAGCGATCCGCTCGCCCGCGTGGTCTTCGTGCTCTTCTTGCTCCTCTCGACGCCGACGGGCATCCACCACCAGTACATGGACCCCGGCATCGCGGAGGGATTCAAGTTCATCGTCATGGTGAACACGATGTTCCTCCTGCTGCCGAGCCTGCTGACGGCCTTCACCGTCGTCGCGAGTATGGAACACGGCGCCCGCCAGCGCGGCGGGACGGGCAAACTCCGCTGGCTCGGAAAACTCCCGTGGCGTGATCCCGTCTTCACGGGCATGGCGCTCTCGGGGCTGTTGTTCGCCGCGGCCGGCTTCTCCGGCATGATCAACGCCGGGATGAACATCAACTACCTCGTGCACAACACGTTCTGGATCGTCGGCCACTTCCACCTCACCGTCGGCACCGCAGTCGCGCTGACGTTCATGGCCGGCTCGTACTGGTTCATCCCGCAGGTGACCGGTAAGCCGCTGTGGAACCGGACGGCGGGACTCGTCCAGGTCCTCCTCTGGTTCCTCGGGATGGTGTTCATGTCGAACGCGATGCACCGCGCCGGCCTGCTCGGCGTTCCGCGTCGGACGGCCGAACCGCAGTACGAGAGCTTCGCGTTCGAGGGCGCTATCGGTAGCGTCGGCGAGCTGGACGCCCAGGTCGTTCTCGGCGGGACCCTGCTGACCATCTCGACGGTCATCTTCCTCGTCACGATCGTCATGACGATGCTCGGTGATCGCGGCGAGGTGCCCGACAACACCTACGCCGGCACCCTCTCCGGTCCGGAGCACTCGCCGGCGATTCTCGACAACCTCAAACTCTGGACGGCGATCGCGTTCGTCCTGATCGTCCTCGCGTACTCGCTCCCGCTGGCCGCGATCGTCCAGCGTGGCGGGCTCTTCGGCCCCGGTATCGACGGCATTACCCGCGTCTTGCCGCCGATCGACACGATCGGCGGGCTCGTCGAGTGGGTGGTGGGCCGCTGATGCGGATCGATCCCGCCCTGTTGCTCGTCGTGCTCGTGCTGGCCGTGCCGTTCATCGTGGAACTCCGGACGGTCGCCGCCTGGGTCGGCATCGACCTGTCGCTCCTCCAGACGGTGCTCATCGGCGTCGCGATACTCGGTGCGATCGTCGTCTGGGCGGTCACTGGTGACTCCGGCGGAAACGGGCCCGAATCGGCCAGCTAACCACCCGTCCGGAGTCTCGGTCTCGGTCTGCACACACGCACCAGTCGCTTTCTGGCGTTGCTACCCTGCCAGTTACGTCTCTCTACTCATATGACACTTCTCGCCGCTTCCCGCTACACACCGTGACCGTTTCCCCGATCGACGGAGCCACCGTCTCGATCTCGCTACCGCCGCTCTGTCTCTCCACCGTCTGCCGCGAGCTGGGCGGCTCGAAGGTCGTCGACACCGATCGAGATCTCGTCGAACGTCGTGGCGTACCTGACGGTCTGGCGGAAATCGGCTCGGATCGCGACGCGGCGTTCGACGAGGCCGGCACGCTGGAGTCGCTCGAGTTTTCGGTACACTGTCGAGGAAGAGACGTCACATCGCTTCGCGAGCGTGGCGGCGGTCGCCGGCTCGCCGAGCGCTTCGAGGATTGCCCGACAGGTCGAGTCGTCGAGCGCCGACACCGTCGCCCGCAGCCGATCGTCGCCGGTCATCATCCACCCGAAAAATGGCGGGTGGGCGGACAACCGTGTCGCCGAACCCGTTCGGCTCGCGGTGAATTGTCGCCTCTGCGCGCGTCGTCCGTCGGCGTCCCCGGTCTCGAGGCCGTCGTCGGTGGTGGCCATCCGGACGACTTCGAGGCGAATATGATCGGCGGAAGGGCCACCCCGCCGGACACCGGACGAACAGCTATGGCGACAGTTCAGGCCGACCGCACGCTCGACGCCCGCGAGATCGACGGTGAACCGTTTTCCGATATCACCGCGGAACTCGATGCACTCGACCCCGGCGAGACGTTCCTCCTGATCAATCACTTCGAGCCGAAGCCGCTGTACGCGGTCCTCTCGAAACGCGGGTTCGACCACGAGACCACACAGGTCGCCGACGACGAGTGGCACGTCGAGATCACCCACGCCTGAGCGGTGTCGTTCTCGGTACGGAACCGTCTCCGGCGGAGAGCCACTCTCTGTCGACGCGTTTCGAACCCATGCACGCGTCCAGCGGACACTCGCGCTCGACTGCGGTGCCGGCCGCGAACATGTTCGTCACCACCGGTAGCAGGCTTCGGCCCGTCCGTCTCCGTATGGCTGGATTTGCCAATCCGTTCGCCAGGGGCGACGACGGTGGCCTCTTCGACGACTACGACGAGTTCGTCCCGGACACCATCCCCCAACCAGGGCCCTTTCTGGCGGGACTATCCGTGCTGACCGGCGACGATCACCTCGCCTTCCACCGACTCACGCGTGAACTCTTCGAGGAGCGGGGGGTCTACGACATGACGTTCAACTACAACCTCGCCCGGCTGAACCTCGATACGCGCCACTCCGACGCCGGCTATCGCTACGCTCGGGAGCGACTGGACGCGGCCGCGTTCGTCGACGCTGCGGGGGAGTCGTCCGAGGCCGACGACTCGCACCGCCTCGACGACTCGTTCCCGGCTGGCGACCTGTCCGTCCTTCGCGCGGAGTTCACGCCGACGACGCCGTTCTGCCCGCAGTGTCACACGCTCGCCATCGGCTCGTTTCGGGCGTGGAACGGGCTCGCCGATCGCCACGAGTACGATCTCGTCCGCGTGCGAGCCCACCCGATGCATCACAAGAGCGAGTCGATCAACGAGGAACTCGCCGCGATGGAGGCGGCGTATCTGGAGACGGGCGACGCGTCGGTGCGCGTCGAGGCCGGCGACGCAGCCGGTGGTGACGGGGCGGCGCCCGGCGACGCGGCCATGGACGGGATGTACGACCAGCCGACCGATCGTCCGCAAGACGTCGACGCACCGTTCTGAGCCGGTCCTGGCGCCCGGTCCCTCCCTCCCTCCCTCTCTCTTGTCGTTCAACTCTCCGCAACGTCGCTCGCCAGTCGGCCGAACAGGATCCGGCCAAGGCCGTCGGGGCTGTGGCGGTACAGCACCAGGCCCATGTTCGCGACGAAGAGCGCGGCGCCGACGCCGACGGCGATCCCGCCTGCGGTCGCAACACCCTCCGGCAGGGTAAGGAAATCGCTCGCGACGAGTGCGGCGGTCCCGCCGAAGAGAGAACTGGCGTCTGCGGCGGCGAGGCGGTCGTCGTAGAGGTCGTCGATCATGGGGACGGGTTCCAGTCCGAGCCGGTCGCTGTAGCGTTCGACCCAGACGATGAACGGGACGACGTGGTAGAGCGTCCCGAGGACGACGAAGCCGACGAGGCCGAACGCGAGCAGGTGGACGCTTCCCGGCGCGCCGTAGCGCGTCGTGTACGTGAGCGGGTCGTCGATCCACGCGGGAATCGCGAGGAGCGCCCAGGCGAGCATGGCGCCGGCGACGACGGCGTAGCGGGTGAGCATCGGCGTCCACGCGACCTGCGTCTCGACGAGGCGGCGAGCGAGCAAGACGCCGTAGGCGCCCACGGCGACGGCGACGGCCAGTCCACCGACGCGGGCCAGCGGCGCGTGTTCGAACAGCCGGCCACCGGCGAGCGCGAGCACGCCGACCGGATAGGCTACCGTCTCGAATCGGCGGATCCAGTGATCGACGCCGTGGAGATCCGTCTGGGTGAACATCGTCCCCAGCTGGTAGAGCGCGCCGAGGACGGTCGTGAGGACGGCGCCGAAGATCGCGAGCGTGACGTGGGCGTCGATCACGCTCGTTCGAGTGACCGGCAAGTCGACGAAGACGGGTCGCGTGAAGTCGACCGCCAGCGCGAGACCTAAGGTCGTGAGCGCGAGGAAGAAGCCGAGAGCGAGTGCGAAGTGGCGTTCCGTGACGTCCCACGGTTGGACGGTGAGGAGCGTTCGCCCGGTGTTGTACGCGAAGACCCAGAATCCGGCCAGCATGAGCGTCCCGCCGACGGGGAGCAGGGCCAGCCGTTCGGTGAGCAGCGCCGTGGCGAAGGCGACGAGGCCCGCGGCGACCAGCGGGAGTTGCGCCGCGGCGAGCCGTCGGGAGTGAAGCGTCGCGTTCGACCAGACGGGGACGAACTGGACCATCGCGCCCATGATCGTTACGCAGACCCAGCCGACCAGCAGCAGGTGAACGTGCGCGAGCGTCCCAGTCCAGGGAATGCGGTCGAGTCCCGTCGCGGCGCCGACGAGCGCGCCGGCGAGCAGGAAGCCGAAGCCGACGACGAAGTGCCGGATCGGGATCGCGAGCGGCGGTCCCCCGTCGGTGTCGACCTCCCCGAGTATCGCGGCCATACACGACCTTGTGGCGCCGCGTCCCTCCCTCTCTTCGCGAACACGTTCGGGAACACGAGGAGGGACGCAGGTCGCGTAGCTGATCGTATGAGCAACGCCCAGCAACGAGCGAGCGGGACCGGAACGCGGACGACCGACGACGGGTCTGGCGAAGCGGTCGACGATGGACCCGACGACGCGGCCGGCGAGGACCGCGAACCGATCACCAGACGCGTCCACGAGAACTCGTGGTCGGCCAACCTCGAAGAACCGCGCCACGCCGAAGACCCCGATCTCGTCGTCGCGGAGGCGATCGACGCCGTCGAGGCGACGGCGGCGGGCTACCACGTCAACCTCGTCACGCACGCCGATCACGGTCACCCTGAGGACTACCTCTGGCCGGAACTGTCGACGTACGACGACGCGGCCGAGACGCCGTCGCTCGAGTGGCGCTACGTCGATCAGTGCGGATGCGGTGGGCACGTGACCCGCGTGCAGGTGTCCTGACCGGCAAGTCGTCGGTACACGACGGGTCGACGGTACGCCGCCGGGGCGACCGAACGGAGTCGCCAGCGCGAACCGCTGGGCCGGTGTTCACGGTACCGTGAACGTACTTCACGCACCCGACCGGCGTAACGCGACCCAACGCCGTTGGCACCGCGACTAACGCTTTCGTACAGTCGCTAACTCGCGCCGTTCGAGTGGGATTCGACCACTGTTTTCGCCACACGGTGCCCAATCGTGTGACTCTCGTCCCGTCCCGACACTGGCTGTGTCCCATCGGCTCCAGTTTCCCGCCGCGATTGCGATCTCACGGCTCGATGTCCCGGCACTGCGTGCCTGTCCGGCCAATCGGACGGTAACTATAGCGGTCGATATGGCGGTCTCAGCCGCACACGATGACAGATCGTGATTCCACCCGGCCACCGGGTACCGATTCCGATGACTCACCCAGTTCGGGCACCGACGAGCGACGACCAGCCCGCGACGATCCACCGGCGACGGACACCGACCAGTCCGCCGGCGACGACGGCAGTGCGAACCAGGACGCAGACGGGGACGTCAAGCGCCGGACGTACCTGCAGGCGATCGGCGCGGCTGGTGCGGCCGGTGCGATCGGTGCCGGAGCCGGCCTGAGCGGCCTGGGCGCCCAGACGGTGAACGCCCAGGCGGACCCGAACGGGACCGTCCTCGCGACGTTCTGCGGGACGTTCTCCGGCGGGCCGCAGGTTCAGCAGTGTATCGCCTGCGTCGAAGCCGCATGTCCAGAAGATGAGGTCAACCCACTGTACCCGCTCTTTACGGGCCTGACCGGTTCGTGTTTCACGCCGGCTAGTATCCCAGACGGCGCCGAGTGGGTGACACTCAAAGCCGGGCAGAACTGCTATCTCGCCCCCGTCGAAGACAACACCACGTTCTGCCTCCCACCGGGCGCCCCCGACATCTCCAACGCGACGTTCTACACGTGCGACGGCGACGACCCCCAGCCCGCAGTGATCGACTACACGGTGACCTGCGAGGAGATCGTCGTCACGACGGACAACATCGACGATGGGACGACGCTGACAGCGGAGGTGACGTTCCTCGACGGTGAGGGCACGGAGAGCACCGTGACGTTCCAGGCGACCGTGCAGGACGACACGGCGACGTTCGACCTCCCGGGCAACCTCAACCCGACGAATCTCGTCCTCCTCCTCGACGATCTCGTCCTCGACGACCAGCCCGTCGTCGCCGAGGACGCGCCGTGCACACCCGAACCGCCGGTATTCGACGGGGTCGACGTGACCTGCGACGCCATCACCGTCTCGACGACGAATGTCCCCGAGGGCGGGGTACTCTCCATTACGGTCTCCTTCACCAACGGACTCGTCGAAACGTACAACGTGCCGGTCGATGCCGATGGCGTCGCCGTCGTTCCGCTCCCCGGCGACGTCGATCCGTCGTACCTGACGGTCGTCTACGACGGGGAGACGCTGTTCGATATGGAGGTCCAGGCGACCGACGCGCCGTGTGCGGAACCGACGCCGCCCGAACCGCCGGAACCACCCGAGCCGAAACCGCCGAAGAAGGAGATTCGCAAGAAGATGATGCGACACAAGCGCAAGTACGAGATGTACAAGAAGATGCTCGAGAAGTCGGACTGAGCCCGGATCAGGTACAGTCCGGATCCACCGACACATCTGTTTCGCCGCCCGAACCAGTTCGCCCGTCTTCCAGCGAACTGGGACGGGCCACCTCGATATAGGCCGGTGGCGTGTCGATCTCGTTCTAATGCCCACCGGATCGCTGGACACGGCCGATCGCCCGCTCGTGCTCATCTGGGAACTGACCCAGGCCTGTGACCTGGCGTGTGAGCACTGCCGGGCCGAAGCTGACCCGACGCGCCATCCCGACGAGCTCTCCACCGCCGAGGGGAAGGCGTTACTCGACGACGCGGCCGCCTTCGGTGAAGGCCAGCTCGTCGTCCTCTCCGGTGGTGACCCGCTCGTCCGTGACGACGTGACCGACCTCGTCGCCTACGGCACGGATCGGGGCCTCCGCATGACGATCACGCCGAGCGGGACGACCTCGCTCACCGCGGACGCCATCGGCGACCTGGCCGATGCCGGGTTGCGCCGGATGGCGGTCAGTCTCGACGGCGCCTCGCCCGAGCGCCACGACGCATTCCGCGGCGAAGCGGGCAGCTTCGCGGAGACCATCCGGGCCGCCGAAGACGCGCGTGAGGCCGGCGTCCCGCTGCAGATCAACACCACCGTCTGCGCCCAGACCGTGACCGATCTCCCGGCGATCCGCGACGTCGTCCGGGAACTGGACGCGGTCATGTGGAGCGTCTTCTTCCTCGTCCCCGTGGGACGGGGCCGCGTGCTGGATCCCATCTCGCCCGAGCGCGCCGAGGCGGTCATGGAGTGGCTCCACGCGGTCAGTCAGGAGGAGTCGTTCGGCCTCAAGACGACCGAAGCGCCGATGTACCGTCGCGTCGTGGCTCAGCACGGGCGGGACGCGGCCGGAAATGGGGGAGCTGCCGGCGGACGGACTACCGCGGACGGCGAGCGCGATAGTGACGACTGCGACCGTACCGAACGCGACCGTGACGATCGTAGCCGAGGATCCGGCGGCGGTCCGCCCGCCGGCGTCTCCCGCCGCACCGGCATCGTCGCCGGCGACGGCTTCTGCTTCGTCAGTCACACCGGCGAGGTCTATCCGTCGGGCTTCCTCCCCGAATCCGCTGGCAACGTCCGGGAGACGCCCGTCACCGAACTCTACCGCGAGAGCGACCTGTTCCGCTCGCTTCGCGATCGCGACCGCTACAGGGGCAAGTGTGGCGCCTGCGAGTTTCGCGCGCTCTGTGGCGGCAGTCGCTCGCGAGCGTACGCGACGACGGGCGACCCCCTCGCGAGCGACCCGCTCTGTCCGTACGTCCCCGCGGGATACGACGGGCCGTTACCGTGGGACGAGGGTGGGACAGCATCGTCGGCGAGCGACTGAGTTTCCCCCGGTTGACGCCTCCTCCGTTCTCGGTGTCTGGGTGCTTGCGATCGGCAGCATAAGACGGGTCGGCAGCGTATTCGACAGGGTCCGCCCCACAGTTACCGTCGGAGCCATCTCCGGCGGCCGCCGTCGTCGTCACTCGCGTCCTCGTCAGTCGTCGAGAATCGCCCGTAGCAGTTTCGACTGGGCGGCGGCGAGGTGTTCGGCGAACGTCGAGCCGCTGATCAGCAGTTCCTCGGCCACCTCTCCCGCGTTCGCGCCCTTCGGATACTCGAAGTAACCCATCTCGTGGGCCGTCTCGACGACCTGGCGCTGTCTGTCGGTGAGGCGGGCCCGATCGACCAGGACGGGATCGCTCCCACCGCTCCCGTCGCTCTCGGTCAGTTCCTGCAGGCTGACGCCGCCGAACTGGGCGTTGAGGTCGGTGATCGTCTCCGAGAGGGCGTCGACGTCCGGCGCGTTCACCGTGACGTGCAGGGCGCCATCTCGCGCACGCAGCGACGAGACCGGGTTCCCGCCGTGTTCGACGACTTCGCAGACGCAGGACGTCGACCAGTCACGCTCGAACCGGTACGTCCGCTCCGAATCGGTCGCCGCGACCGTCTGCAAGGAGACGTCGTGACCCCGTTCGCGGGTGTGTTCGTCAGATTCTGGGTTCCCGGGGGTGTCCGTCTCACCGGTGCCGGCGAGCGAACCGTCCGGGTCCTGGACGGTGAACTCTTCGACGACCGTCTCCGCGTCGCGCGTCGACGACCGTGAGATCGAGTCGACCGGTGCGTCGAGTTCGTCCGCCGCGACCGCGACCGGACAGCCGCCCGGGTCGTCGACGACGATCGTGGCCTGGTACCCCGTCATATCCGGCTAGTCGGCATCCGCGGGTTTAACGGGTGATCACCGTTCCCAGGGCCGTAGAACGTGGCGAACGTGTTCGGGCCGGGTATCTCCCGGCCAGGTGGTGCGGCTAGAGGTCGGCGGCGTCGAACCGGACGTAGCCGACGACGAGCGGGAGGACTAGCCAGCAGGCGAGGACGACGAATCCGATCTCCGGGGACGCGAAGAACGGTTCTCCGCCGGCGGCACTCGCCTCGGTGCCGGCCTGTGCGGGTTCGGCGTTCGCCCGCGAGGCGAGGTCGGGCAACAGGGCGACGATACTCGAGAAGTACGCGGCCGAGGGCGGGATCTGTGACACCGTGAAGGCCCACTCCGGCATCGTCGCGGGGTTCGGCATCGAGAAGCCACCGGCGACGTAGAGGATTCCCAGGACGACGGCGTCCCACAGCAGTTCGAAGACGACGAAGAAGCCGAGCGCGAGCGTCGTCGCCCGGCTCGTCGACCCCGTCGTCGCGGAGAGCCCGACGACGATCGTGGCGTAGACGGCGACGAACGCGAGCGTCACGAGCAGGAACGTGATCGCGGCGACGACGTCGAGTGCGCCGAGCATCACCGCTCCGAACCCGAGACCGACGATCAGCCCGACGCCGAGACCGAATCCGAGGACTGCAGCCCTGCCGAGCACCTTGCCCGCGAACACGTCGGCCCGCGTGGTGGGCAGCGAGCACAGCAGCTTGATGCTCCCGAGTTCGCGCTCGCCAGCGACGGACTTGTAACAGACGACGATGGCGGCGATGGGGACGAACAGGCTGGCGATTCCGGCGGTGAAAAAGAGGAGGCCGCCGAACGTCGCGCCGTCCGGTTCGCCGAACAGTTCCGGCGCCTCGACGTACGCGAAGGAAGAGAGGACCGAGACGATCACGAAGACGGCCACGAGCGCCCACAGCGCTCGCGACTGGACGGCGTCCCGGAAGTCCTTCTTCGCGACGGTGAGCCAGGTCACGCGTCCACCTCCTGGGTCTCGGTCGTGTAGCGGACGAAGAGGTCCTCGAGCGACGATTCGATCACCGAGAAGTCCTGGACGGCGGCGATCTCGTCGACGGACTCGAGGACGGCGAACTTCGAGTCGCCTGCGATCGTGAGGCGGAGCTGGCCGTCGTCGATCGCGGCCGACCCGACGCCGTCGAGACCGGCGACCGCCTCGCGAACACCCTCGTCGAGTTCGGCGACCGAGACGTACAGCGTCTCCCCGGTTTCGGTCGCGTCGCGCAGTCCGTCGATGGTGTCGACGGCGACGAGTTCACCGCGGTCGATGATTGCCACGCGGTCACAGACCGCTTCGACTTGCTCCATGATGTGACTCGAGAAGAATATCGTCGTCCCGCGGGCGTTCTCCTCCCGGATGATCTCGCGCATCTCGCGGGCACCGTTGGGATCGAGCCCGGTCGAGGGCTCGTCGAGGACGAGCAGGTCGGGATCGCCGACCAGGGCCATCGCGAGGATCAGTCGCTGGCGCATCCCTTTCGAGTAGCCGCCGGCCTTCCGGTCCGCCGCGTCGGCGACGTTGACCCGATCGAGCAGTGCCACCGGGTCTTCCTCGACGCCCTTCATCTCCAGGGCGAACTCGACGTGCTGGCGGCCGGTGAGTCGATCGTAGACGTGGTAGGCGTCGGGGAGGACGCCGGTTCGCTGGCGGACGGCGCGCCCCTCGGACTGGGCGTCGTGGCCCAGGACGGTTACCGTCCCCGACGTGGGCCGGATGAAGTCCAGCAGGATGTCGATCGTCGTCGACTTCCCGGCGCCGTTCGGGCCGAGGAAGCCGAAGATCTCGCCCTCCTCGACGACGAGGTCGAGGTCGGAGACGGCGACGACGTCGCCGAATCGCTTCGTCAGCCCTCTGGTTTCAATCGCTGCCATCTCTCTCCCTCCCGGAGCCTGTCGCTCGAATCGCCGGTGTTGTGGGTTGCACGGCGTCTAGTGGGAACCCCGCTCCGATAAGTATTGTTACTGAGTCAACATATTGACAACGAGGCAACTCAAACGTTCTTGAGTGCGACCCGTCAGTCCGGTCGGTACCGGCCCCGGTCGGGGCCGTAACCGCGCCGTCGGCGACGTTCGCGGGCCGGGCTTCCCGATGCGGCTACGCGACCGTGACCGCGAGCGAGTCGTCGAGTCGAAGGTGCAGCGAGTCGCCGCCGAACGCGAGTTCGAACCGGACGTTTACCGGGTCGAGTGAGTCGACGTCCGCGGTGACCGCACCGCTGACGATCCATTCGAAGAACTCCCAGAGGGGTACGTCCCACAGCGAGATCCCGTTCTCCCAGCAGTGGGAGATGGCTGCCGGATGAACTACGGCGGCCACTTCGACGGGAAGCGAGAACGTGAAACCACACTCACGACACGTGCTCGCGAGGACGGCCGCGGATTCGCCGCTACGGTCGAGCGACTCGACCGTCGCGTCGACGCGTCCGTGACACTCCGGACAGACGGCTGCACGCGACTCGACGACCGAACTCCAGATTCGGTGGCCGAAACTGTCGACGATCTCGGCCGGCGTTCGGCCGCGCGACTGGCTCTGTGGGAAGAGGTCCGTGACCAGAGTCGACGCGCACTGGTCGCAGCGGACGAGAAAGTGTTCGTCCTCGAGCGTCGCGACGAGCGACGCCGACTCGCAGAAGACGCAGACACCATCGATGGCCCTGGCCTCGAACGCGGGAGTACTCTCGTACTCGCCCGAACGGATCGCTCGAACGATCTTGTTCGCACTGTAGGTGAGTCGATAGCCGTCGTCGGTCTCACTGAGGAACGGCCCGACGAGTCGGTCCAGGTGATAGGCGAACTGCGAACTGCTGTCGAGGTCGACGGCGTCGTACAGTTCGCTGAACGTCAGCGTCGCCCGGGCTCCGTCCGATCGTTCCCCCGCCTCGGCGAGGGCGAGTAGCACTTCGAGTCGTCGTCTGTTCCCGAGTACGCCGATCGCGTCGATGACCGTCTCGTCGCTTCCCTCGATTGCGTCGTCCAGAGTCATCGCTTCGTCCGTCCCCAGTTGCCCGACCGAGTTACGCCTTCGTGTTCGGCTGCCTGCGTCGGCAGCCACGCGATCGTCGATCGATAGCTCGTCTACGGGGTGATCGTCGTTCGCGAGCGCGCTCGCCGGTCGCGTTCCAGGGCCGAGGAACGCATTTTGAGATCTCGATATCGGCCTCTTCGCGGCGAACGCACCTGAGAGGGACGGTTCCCTCGATGCGGGAACGAAACCCACCCTCTATTGGCCGGGGTAGTGTATTCCTCTCCAGTTATGTGTACACGCGACTCGCCGTCGTCTGGCGATGCCCGGCCCCGACGCGCCGTGCTCACCGGCGCGGCCGTTGTCGGCCTCTCGGCCCTCGCCGGCTGTCTCGACGGTTCGGATGGAGACGCCGACGCACCCGATCCGATCACGATCGAACCGGATCGCGCCTGCGACAACTGCACGATGCGAATCGGCGATTACAGCGGGACGGCCGGCCAGTCTTTCTACGACGACCCAGAAGCCGTCCTCGGACCCGGTGACGACACGGATCGTCCGGCCCAGTTCTGCAGCGCCCGCTGTACGTACACTTTCACGTTCGACAACGAGGCCGAGGCGGAGCCGGTGGTGAGCTACTTGACCGATTACTCGGCCGTCGACTGGTCGGTCGACACCGGCGGCGCGGCGCCAACGATGAGTCGACACCTCGATGCCGACGCGTTCGCACCGGCCGCCGACCTTACGCTCGTGGTCGACAGCGACGTCGAAGGAGCGATGGGGCGGTCGGTGCTGGGCTTTTCGAACGCCGACGACGCCGAGTCGTTCCAGGCCGAGCACGGCGGCGAACTGTACGACCACGAGGACGTCTCGCCCACACTGATCCAGTCGTTGATGGGCTAGGCGTCGCCCATCGATGAGATAGCCGTACACCCTGTTTTGCGGATTGTCAGCTC
This sequence comes from Halovivax ruber XH-70, assembly GCF_000328525.1. Classification (NCBI taxonomy): domain Archaea; kingdom Methanobacteriati; phylum Methanobacteriota; class Halobacteria; order Halobacteriales; family Natrialbaceae; genus Halovivax; species Halovivax ruber. Next base: position 3,010,989 of record NC_019964.1, on the reverse strand, counting down.
CGATCAATGAGCTGGCCGCCGCTATCGCCCGACGCTCCAGCTCGCGATCGCCAGCGAGCCGACGAGCCAGGCGACGAGCCCGACGAGACTGGCGAGTGGTGAGGCCGCCTGCGGGCCGGTTCCGGCTGCGGTCGTGATGACGGTCTCGAAGACCAGTCCACGATAGGCGCTCAACGGACTCACCGCGAGCGTGTCGACGAGCGCGGCGTCCGGGATCACGCCCTCCACGAGGCCGAGGACGAGCGCGAGATCGAGCCCGACCAGCAGCCCGATCAGCGCGACGATGGCGAGTGCGAGCGCGCTCCGGGCGCCGTTCGCGAGCGCCGAGAGGGCGATGGCGACCGCGAGGACGACCAGCGCGAACGCGGCCGTGAGGACGACGAAGCGAGCGAACAGGATCGGCGAGTCGACCCCACGCTGGGTCGCGTAGATCGCGGCCGGCTCCTCCTGGGAGACGGCGACGGCCGCACCGGCGAGGGTGAGGGAGCCACCGACCGCGACCAGGAGGCCGACGGCACGGCCCGCGTAGACGCCGAGCACGTGCTCCCAGGCGGTGACCGGGTACGTCTCGAGTACGTCGAGTTCGCCCCGTTCCGCGTCGCTCACGATGGCACGGTAGCCGAACGCGACGGCGACGACGGGGACGAGCGCTTCGAGCGGCGTCAGGAGGTCGGCGACGGTCGGCACGTATCCCGCCGTCGCACTGCCAGTGAGCGTGAGCCCGAGCAGCACCGCCGCGAGTGCCACGGCGAGGACGACGTACGTCCGGGTTCGGGCGACGGTACGGACCTCGCGGCCGACGACGCGTCCGATGCGGCCGAGCGACCCTGGAACGCGTGATTCGTCGGCAGTGGCCCGGTTCGCAGTCGGCTGATCGGTCGACGGTGTCGTTCCAGTGTCCCCCACCCCTTTGGCGTCCGCGCCCTCGGCCGTCATGCCGTCTCACCCCGAACACGTACCCGGGAGTGGTCACCCGAGACCGCCGCCTCGTAGACGTCGAGCAACGAGTCGACGTCGAAGCGATCCGCGAGGGTCGTCGGGTGACCGCTGGCGGCGACGCCGCCGTCGGCCAGGACGGCGACGACGTCGGCCGACCGCTCGACCAGTTCCATGTCGTGGGACGTGACGAGGACCGCCGTGCCGTCGGCGGCGATCTCGCGGGCGACGTCGTAGATCCGGCGGCTCATCCCCGGATCGAGGCCGGAGCCGGGTTCGTCGAGGACGACGACGGGCGGATCGCCGATGGTCGCCTGGGCGATCCCGGCCAGCCGCGTCATCCCACCCGAGAGCGCCTCGACCCGTCTGTCGGCGGCGTCACCGAGGCCGACGCGGTCGAGGCGTGCCAGGACGTCAGCCCGGGACTCGCCGACCAGCGACCCGTAGAACGAGAGCGTTTCGGCGACGGTAAAGCCCGGTCTGAACGCCGGTTGCTGGGGCAGGTAGCCGATCTCGCGTGGCACGTCAGGGCCGTGGTAGTGCACGGCGCCGGCCGTCGGTTCCTCCAGTCCGGCCAGCGTCCGGAGGAGGGTCGTCTTCCCCGTCCCGTTCGGCCCGATCAGGGCCGTCACCGTGGCGGCGTCGACGGAGAGCGAGAGGTTCGAGAGGATCTCGACGTCACCGTAGGCGAACGAGAGCGACTCGGCTTCGAGGATCGGTGGGCGAGCCCGGTCGGTTCGCCGTTCGCCATCGCTGGCGTTCGGAGCGGGCTGTCGTGGCGTATCTGATGTGTTTCCTTTCATGTGTGGCTCGTCGTCACGGTTCCGGAACCGTCGCTCCGTCACACGCGACGGCCTCGTCGGCCCACGCGGTCCGGGCGAGCAGGTCGGGATTGTTCGGCGTACAGCTCGGCGCGGGATCCGTGATGGACCCCGAGCGCATACCGGAGACGGATCGTTCCAGCCCGGCGAGCGCGTCGAGAGCCGGCGCGCGGGCGAGCGTGGCGGCCCCCGGCGTCGTGTGGAGTCGTCGATCGACCGGATCCGTCGGCGAGTACGCCCGACCCGGCGGCGTGCCGTCGGCCGGACTCGTCGCGCCCTGCCAGAAGTTACCGTCGCCGTCGTCGGCCCAGACGCGGAGCGGGCCGTGCCCGGCGGTCGCGTGCCGGTCGTTGGCGACGAAGTCGTTGGCGGTCACGCGGTTCGTCGGAAGCACGGCTCCCGCGTGGGCGCCGACCTCGTTGCCGGCGAGGACGTTCCGTTCGTATAGCGACCCCTCGGCCAGGATCCGGAGACCGAGGTCACTGTCGGTGACGGTGTTTCGAGCGACGTAGGACTGGGTGCCGCCGACGGAGATCCCGACCCCGGCATCGGTCACGTCGTTTCCGACCACCGCCGTTCCCGTCGGGCCGGTCATGACGTAGATGGCCGCCTCCGTGACGTTTCGGACCTGGTTGTCCGCGAGCAGTGCGTCGTTCGTGTGCATCAGGTGGAGTCCGAGGACGCTGTCACGAATTTCGGAATCCCGGAGGACCAGCCCGTCGGACTCGTCCAGATAGATCGTGTCGCGCCCGCCGACGAACGTCGAGTGTTCGACGACGGCCGGCGAGTAAAACGCCAGCAGGCCGGCGTAGGGGTCCTCGGCGTCGGGTGCCTCGGTGACAGTGACGTTTTTCACGACGGCGTCCGGGCTCTCTCGCAGGATGACGCCGTTCGCCCGGGTTTCGATGGAGACGTTCACGATCGAGGTGCCGTCGGCGACGTGGGCGCTGATGCCCGCGTCGGCCCCGCCGTAGTAGGTCAGCGAGCGGTCGTCCGGGTGATCGCCCTCGTCGCCGGGGACCGACTCCGCGCCGTGTGCGCGGGTTCCGGTACCCGTGACGTGGACGTTCCGGACCCCGACCTCGGGTGCGGTGATCGTCACGACGGAGCCGTTCCCGTCGCCGCGGATCGTCACCGCACCGTCGCCGGCGAGCGTGATCGGCCGATCGATCGTGAGCGTCTCGTCGTAGGTTCCCGCGGGGATGCGGACGGTGGTGTTCGGTGGGGCCTGCTCGATCGCCGACTGGATGGTGGCCGCGTCCTCGCCGACGACGACCGACACCGGGCGATCGTCGTGTGCGGCCGCGTCCGCGACGGTTTCGTTCGCCGCGGCCGCCTGTCTGGAGACGCGCTCGCGGGCTGCATCGGCGTCGCCGCGTTCGAACTGCCGGTCGGTCAGCTGGGCCCAGGACTCGACCGTCCCGCCGGCGGAGTCGGTGAAACGCTCGGCATCGGCCCGGTCGTCGAACGAGAGGATGGTTTCGCCGCCCGGCGTTCGCGCCTCGCTGTCGACGACGTACCACGCCGCGTCGGCCGGGATCCACGCGGGATCGCGTTCGACGACCGGGTAGCCCTCTTCGGAGAGCTCGACACCAGTTCCACCGTAATCGGTGACGTAGGTGGCCAGCGGATAGCCAAAGCGCGCCTGGTGGCCCGCCTGGCGCTGGGTCGCGAGGTAGGTGTCGACGCCCCAGTAGCCGACGACGTACTCGTACTGCGAGTAAAAGGTCTGGACGCGCGGTAGCGAGACGTTCGGCCGGTCGAGCAGTTCGTACTGCTCTTCTAACGTGAGTCCGACGGTGACGGTGTCGTCGAAGGCCGCGGGTTCGGGCGACTCGGCGCCGGTTTCGACGCTGAAGAGCACCCCGATCCCGACCGCCGCGAGCACGACGACTGCAACGAGCGCCACCACCCCGACCCGTTCGTTCACGCGCGTTCGTTCGATCGCCGGGCAAAAAGATAGTCCGGTCCGTTCCCGCCCGCCGGGAGTCAGGCGATCGGCTGTCGCTCAGTCCGAGACGGAGACGCCGCCGAAGGCGACGAAGCCGGTCACCACGAGGTCGACGCCATCGTTGGGATCCGTGCTCCTGGGCCGCTCGTCGGTAGCCGCGCCCAGTACGGGCAGGACATCCATCCGCACGTTCCACTCGCGGGGGACGATGACGTCCACGCCGCCGAAGAGGGCGACGGCGTTGATCCGCCCTGGCCGCTCGTCGATCGCAGCGTCGCGAAGGTCGAGCTCAGCACCGCCGAACGCGGCGGTCAGGTCCGCGCCTGCGAAGTGTTTCGAGGTGTTTCGCTTTTCGACGCCCCCGAACGCGGCGAACGCCGAGGTGAACGAATCGTCGACGTCGAGCACGGTCGACCGGTACTGCCCGAGCACGATCGACAGGCCGAACGCGATCAGTAGCAGCGGCCAGAGGTCGACGACCTGCTCGACGGTGACGTACCCGAGGGCGACGAGCTGCCACCCGCTCGCGACGCCGATCAGCACCAGGGGGCCGACGAAGTTGCGGAAGCCACTGGTGACGAGCGCCCAGACGCCGACGAGGATGAACAATGCCGGGACGAACTGCAGGAGGCTTCGTGTGGGCGCGAGCCCGGTCGTTTCGAGGAGGAGTATGACGCCGATCAGGACCACGAGGGCCCCGAGGAGGAACTGGCTCGTCGGGAGTCGTCGGGACGACGGTTCAATAGACATGGTGTTGACACGCTTCCTGGGGCGATAAACCTCATCCCCTGTTCCAGCGGGCCGAGAGTCCCACCCAGTCATATTTGGTCGTCCGTCGTAGGGACCCCGGTATGCACGAGACGATTCTGGTCACGACGGACCTGAGTTCGGGCGTCGACAACGCCGTCGAGTACGCCATCGACGCGGCGGCCGCGTCCGACGCGACGCTGCACGTGCTGTACGTCATCGACGCCGAGGCCTACAGCTCGTATCCGGGTGACGAGTACGTCCACGAGTTCGAGGGCCTGGAACACGCACTCGAACAGGCCGGCCGGGAGGCCGTCGAGTCGATCACCGAGCGAGCGGAGGCGGCCGGCGTCGAGACCGAGACGGTCCTGCGTCACGGCGTCCCCCACGAGGAGATCCTCGCCTACGCCGACGAGGCCGACGTCGACCTCACGGTCGTCGGGTCGAAGGCTCGTTCGGGCGAGTACCGCCGCCTGCTCGGCAGCGTCGCCGAGCGTGTCACCTCGATGGCCGAGCGGCCCGTCACGGTCGTCAAGACGCCGGTCGAGGACTGAGTGGCTCCGGGTGCTGTCGTCCCCCGCTCGCGGACGATTTTCCGCACCACGCCGCCACGCCACCGGGCGAACCGCCCGTTCGAAAGCGGCTCGAACCGTTCTCAGAGAATTCGCTCCAGCGCGTCCAGCAGGTCGTCGACCTCGTCCGCAGTGTTGACGGCGTGGACGGAGGCGCGGATGGAATCGGGAGCCGGGAGTGGGCGGACGACGATGCCGTGCTCGCGGACCCGCTCGGTGGCGGCCTCCGGATCGTCGACGGCGATCGTCACCAGGCCGGATTCGGGTTCGGCAGGGCTCAACAGCCGGTCGTCCGGAACGCTGTCGGCGAGTCGGCTCGCCAGTCGCTGGATCTCCGACTCGATCCGCTCGACGCCGATCGACTCGGCCGTCTCGATGGCCGTCCGGAGCGCGACGTGCGGGGCCGGGTTGATGGTCCCGATCTCGAATCGCGGGGCGCCGGGTTCCAGTTCGTAGCGCTCGGCGGTCGCCTCGACGACGCCGCGGTACCCGATCGGGCCGGGAACCAGCCGGTCGGCGACGGACTCGTCGACGTAGAGGAAGCCGCTTCCCCAGGTCCCGAGCAGCCACTTGTGGCCGGCCGCGGCGACCGCGTCGGCGCCCCAGTCGGTGACGTCGAGGGGCGCCTGGCCCGGCCACTGGACCGCGTCGACGAGGACGAGCGCGCCCGCGTCGTGAGCGATGTCGACCAGTTCGCTGACCGGGAGGCGGGTCCCGTAGTTCCAGGTGAGTGCGCTGAAGGCGACGAGTTTTGCGCCCCGTACGGCCTCGCGGTAGGCGTCGAGATCGAGCCGGCCGCGGTCGCTCTCGACGACGCGCACCTCGGCCCCGCGCTCGCGTTCCAACCGCTCCCAGGGGAGGATGCCGGCGGGGTGCTCCATGTCGGTCCGGACGATCGCGTCGCCCGGTTCCCACTCGAGGGCACAGGCGACGCGGTTGATCGCGTCCGTCGTGCTCTGGGTGAGCGCGATCTCGGTCGTCTCGGCGCCGACGAAGTCGGCGACCGTCTCGCGGACGTCGTCGTAGGTCTCGAACGCCGCGGGGTACATTCCCTCGCCGCTCGGTGCGTCGAACTCGTGGTACTCGAGGAAGGCCTCGGCGGCTTCGACGATCGGGCGCGGACTCGGCCCGCTGGCGCCGAAGTTCATGTAGGTCACGTCCTCGAACGCGGGGATCGTCTCCCGGAGCGCCGCCGCGGACGTCGGTGGTTCCGGCGTCTCGATTCGATCCGTCATCAGTCGTCCTCCATGCGTCCGCGGAGGACCTTCGCCGCCGTCAAGATTGGGTCCCAGACCGGGCTGAAGGGCGGTGCGTACGCCAGGTCGGTGTTCTGCAGTTCCGCGACGGTAAACTCGCCCGTGATCGCGGTCGCGACCGTGTCGATGCGTTTGACGCCATCGCGACCCACCACGCTCGCGCCGAGGACACGCGCCGAGTCCGCGTCGGCGACGAGCGTCACGGTGAGTTTCGCCCCGCCGGGGTAGTAGTGCGGCCGCGTCGGCGCGTCGATCGTGACGGAGACGGGGTCGAAGCCGGCCTCTCGGGCGACCTCCTCGTCGATGAGCCCCGTCCGGGCGGCGCCCAGGTCGAACGCCTTGACGATGGCCGTTCCGGCGGTGCCGCCGGTCTGCGTCGGGTCGCCACCGACCGTCGCGCCGATGGCCCGACCGGCCCGGTTGGCCGTCAGCGCCAGCGGGACGTGGTCTGGCTCGCCCGTGACGACGTTGTCCGCTTCGGCGCAGTCGCCGGCCGCGTAGACGTGTTCGAGCGTGGAGCCGTCTGCGGCGTCGAACGTGCGGCCGTAGTCGTCGGTCGCGATCGCGCCGGTCGGCCCGAGCTCGATGCCCGCCTCCTCGGCGAGGGCGGTGTTCGGGGCGACGCCGACGCCCACGATCACGAGGTCCGCCGCGGCGGTCGCGCCGTGGTCATCCCCGTCGGCCTCCGCTTCGCCACCGTCGTCGGTCGTGCTGTCGTCACTGTCGTCGGTCTCGGCCCCATCACCGTCGTCGATCTCGTACCGCACAGACTCGACGCTGTCGTCGCCGACGAAGCCCTGCACGGCGGTCTCGAGGTGGAGCTCCACCCCCTGCTCGCGCAGGTGGTCTTCGACGGCGCGAGCGGTCTCCTCGCCGAACGGCTGGAGGGTCCGGGGGAGCATCTCGTACATCGAGACGTCGAGGCCGCGGGCGTCGAGCGCTTCGGCCATCTCGACGCCGACGTAGCCGCCGCCGACGATGGCGGCCGTCTCCGGGTCGTGTTCGGCGACGTACGACTCGATCGCGTCGGCCTCGTCCATGTCGTGGATCGTGAAGACGCCCGTCAGGTCGAGGCCGTCGAACGGCGGCTCGATCGCGCTCGCGCCGGTGCCGATCAACAGGTCGCCGTAGGCCTGCTCGAACGTCTCCCCGTCGTCGGGCTCGACCGTGACCGACCCCGCGTCGGTGTCGATCCCGACGACCTCGTGGCCGGTCCGGAGGTCGACGTCACGCTCCTCGCGGAACGCCTCGGCCGTCACGGCGACGAGATCGTCGAGTTCCTCGACCTCGCCTTTGACGTAGTACGGCATCCCACAGGCCGCGTAGGAGACCCACTCGCCCTTCTCGAAGACGATCACCTCGCGATCCGGATCCTCGCGTTTGGCCTTGCTTGCCGCACTCATGCCGGCTGCGTCTCCGCCGATAACGACGAACAGGTCCTTCATACCGCCCGCTACGGCACCGATCGATAAAGTATTTTGGAATTAGTACAATACTGTTCCACCGGTCGGCCCGGGAGACGGCGCCGCACGCGAACCCGCACCGATCGGCCGCCGCGCCGCGAGATGGTGCGACGATACCAACAACGCCGCCCCTCGTCACCGCCGGCTAGCGGTTCGGCAGCGGGACACAGAAGAGCGGCACCGCGGCGTTTCGCACCACGTTTTCCGTGGTACTTCCGAGGAGGTGTTGCCCGAGGCCCGAGCGACCGTGCGTTCCCATGACGACGAGGTCGATGTCGTGTTCGTCGAGGTACGCGAGGATCACGTCCACTGCCGGCCCGCTCGCGACCGTCCCCGTGACGCTACAGCCCCGGTCACGTGCCCGATTCCGGACCACCCCGAGGGCGTCCTGCCCTTCTCGCTCTAGGTGCGAGAGGACGTCTTGCGGGTCGGACGCAGATACCAGCCGACTGGTATCGACCGAAAACAGCGCATGAACCATGGCGTCCAGGCGGTCGGCGACGCCGATTCCCCAGTCGACGGCGGCCGCGGCACCCTTGCTTCCGTCCGTCGGTAGCAAGATGTCCGCGACGCCGTCGGTCGTGAGCGACCCGTCGCGGGCCGCGGGCGGGATCGCTAGGACCGGGACGGACACCGTGCGAAGCACGGTTTCGGTGACGCTCCCGAGCACGACGTGGTCGAGTCCCGTCAGCCCCTTCGTCCCCATGGCGATCGCGTCGACGTCGGCCGATTCGGTGTACGCCACGATTTCGTCGACGACCGATCCGCGCTCGACCGCCGTCGTCACCGAGAGGTCGGGATCCAGTTCCGCGGCCATCCGTTCGACGGTTTCGACGGCTTCCTCGGCCGCCGCGACCAGCTCCGAGCGGGCGGACTCGGCGTCGTCGTCAGCGACCGCGCTACCGATCCAGCTCTCGTCGACGACCGCCAGCACGTGGACGGCCGCGCCCGCGGTAGCGGCCAGTTCGAGTCCGCGGGCCGCGCCGACACGTGCGCCGACGCTCCCATCGGTCGGTATCAGTATCGTCTCGATCGATGCGCGGGGCGTCATCAGGTGCACGTTCGACGGCTGGCGGGTTAGAAGTGGGCCTAACGTGTCGGATGGCTGGCTGTTCTCCCGTTCCTGACGGTCCCGCGACGCGGTCGCCCCCCGCAGTTATTGGACGGAGTGTGGTTACGGCTGGTATGACGTTCGTCGTCCCGTTCGATGGATCGGACCTCGCGGAAGCCGCGCTCGTCAGGGCCGTCGAGTACGGGGCCGCGCTCGACGTTGCTGTCACCGCCGTCACGGTAGTTCCCGAACGCACGCGGTACGCGCGCGAGAAAAGCTGGATCGGCCGGGACGAGAACTACGACCCCGGTCGCGTGGTCGAGTCGCTCCGCGGGCGCGTCGAAACCCTGGCGCCGGAGGCGTCGTTCGATTTCGAGCGCATCCGCGAGTTCCCGCCTGAGGCCGAGATCGCCGAGCACATCGGGGCGCTGGCGTTGGAACACGACCCGGCCGTCGTCTTCCTCGGCAGCGACAACGTCGGTCGCGTCGTGACGCCGCTGGCGAGCGTCGGCGTCCACGTCGCCGCGGAGGACGACTACGATGTGTTCATCGTCCGCCGGCCAAGCCCACCCCGAATCGACGCTGTCGAGCGCCACGACGCGTTCTACGACGCGTAGGAACCCGCGTAGCGCGGTCCGGTCGCGGGACGGTCACTTGCCCGGTCCGTCGCAGGTCTCCGACCAACCCCGACGGATCGGCCCGTCCGCCGCGTGGCGTCAAGCTGCGGGGACTCACTCCGACATCTACCGGCCGGTGGGCGATTCCAGCTCCAGTTCGTAACGGTCGAGGTCGATCGCCTCGGGATCCTGGTCGAAGACGTACAGCCGGGGAACGACTCGTTCATCGCCGTCGCGTCGAACGCCACCCGTTCGGACTCGTCGAGCTTCCGCAAGGGTCCGCGGGCGAGCACGCTTCAGCTGGCCGTTCCCGAGCCGTCGCTGTAGAGACAGAGGGTGGCGGCGCTCGTCGACTCGACGTAGTCCATCTTCGTGCTCGATCCGTCCTCCGGTAGCCGGATGCACAGCGACCGACCGTCGTTCCGATACCCCCTGGGATCGCGTACGCGGACCCGCCGCCAGCGAGCGCCAGTACCCCGATCTCGTGTGCCGCGAGCCGTCGTTCGATTGCCTCGGTGTCTATCCCGACCGTGTACCCGTACTCGATGTCGTCCATTCGTGTACGTACGGCGACGACGCGCTTGAAACGCGTGCCGCCCGTCGGCCAGATCGGACCCGCAACCGGGAACGTCCCGGCTCGCGTTTACCCGCGCCGGTTCGCCTCGCGACGCCTCGGACACCGAGGGAGCTCTCGGTCGCGCCGCGCGTCGACAGCCGATCGAGCGGATTCCTGTCCGTTGGATCCGCGCTCGCCGCCGCCGATGCGCGAGTCTGCGGTGGCGAATCGCCACAGGACGCCACCACAGGCCCCGAGGATTCCGGCGACGACGTCCGCTCGTTCGTGGGCCCGTCCCGGAACGTACCGCTGGAGACGGCCGGTCCAGACTGCGATCGCGGCGGAACTACAGACCGACACGATCCCGGCCGGGGCGAAATCCAGTCCCTCGTCGGTAAGCGCGTCCGTGAGCAGCACTGCGAAGGCCGCATATCCGAGGAAGTGAAGGACCTTGTCCGGTCCGAACCGCTCGAATTCCGGGCGGCGCCGGAACGGGAGGGGGAAGAGCGATCCGCAAACGAGGATCAGCGTCACGAGGCCGATGGCGGACCACTGCGTCCGGGCGAGACGATAGAAACGCGTCATACGCTGTCCATCGGCCGGGGGATAGTTGATACTCTGGGCTCTTTTTCACTGCATGGATCGGGTTCCCCGCGATCCAACCCCGTGCTCCCCGTCGCTGATCGGATCAGTTGCTACAACCTCGTCCCTTCCGGGCGACGGCGGAGCCACGGCGGTCGACGATTCCGATCTGCACGCGGTGCACCGGCGGGGGACGTTTAGGGTGTCGGCGGTGTACTGGGCCGTATGCCTGGCCGATCAAACGCGGCGTCCTGCGGACCGATTACAGCTGGGACGGGTGTCTCTCCAGGTCGTGGGCGGTGCGTTTCAGCGGCGAGTTCGCTGGCACACCTCGGTGAGGGCCTGCTGCCGACCGGACGCTCGAATCACCGATGCTAGATGCTCTCGCCGTGCCGGACTTGCTGATCCGGGTGCTCGTCGCGATAGCCACGGGCGGG